>JALZLY010000179.1 GCA_030858465.1 Deinococcota bacterium | reverse complement strand
ACCCCTGACCCCCGACTCCCCAGCCCCCGACCCCCAGCCCCCGACCCCTAGAAAGCGCTGCGCCCGGTGATCTCCCGGCCGAGGATCAGGGTATGGACGGTGTCGGTGCCCTCGTAGGTCGAGACGGTCTCCAGGTTGAGCATGTGCCGGATCGAGCCGTACTCGGTGGTGATGCCGTTGCCGCCCAGGATGTCTCTAGCCTCGCGCGCCACCTTGAGCGCCGTTCGCACGTTGTCGCGCTTGGCTAAAGAGACGCGGGCGGGGGTGTCCTTGCCGTCCTCCTTGAGCCGGCCCAGGTGATAGGCCAGGAGGCTGCCCTTGGTGAGCTCGGCCAGGGCGTCGGCGAGCTTGGCCTGCACGAGCTGCCGGCTTGTCAGCGGCGTGCCGAAGACCGGTCGCTCCTCGGCGTAGCGGAGCGCCTCCTCGAGGCAGAAAAAGCCCGCGCCGAGGACGCCGAAGGCGATGCCGAAGCGGGCCTGGTTCAAGCACGACAGCGGCCCCTTGAGCCCTTCGACGTCGAGCTTGTTGGCGGCGGGAACGGCGACTTCGTCCAGGTAGAGCTCGGACGTCACCGAGGCGCGCATCGAGGCCTTGGTCTTGATGTCGGGCGCGGAAAAGCCTTCGCTGCTGGTGTCCACTAAGAAGCCCAGGATCTTGCCGCTGCCTTCTTCCTTGGCCCATATGATGGCAACCTGCGCCCTCGAGCCGCTGGTGATCCAGCGCTTGACGCCGGTGATGGCGTAGTCGCCGCCGACTTTACGGACCCTGGTGCTCATGCTGCCGGGGTCGCTGCCCGCGTCGGGCTCGGTCAGGCCGAAGCAACCGACGGCCTCGCCCGAGGCCAGGCGCGGCAGCCAAGTCCTCTTCAGGTCCTCGGAGCCGTAGCGGAAGATGGGGTACATGACCAAAGACGACTGCACGCTGACAAAGGAGCGCATGCCCGAGTCGCCGTACTCGATCTCGCGGTTGACCAGGCCGTAGGCGGTGTAAGACGCGCCCGAGCCGCCGTACTCCTCGGGCAGGGTCATGCCGAGGACGCCCAGTTCGCCGAACTTGCGCGGCAGGTCGTCGGGAAAATGCCCGTCTTGCCACCACTCGCCGACATGGGGCAGGATCTCGGCCTTGACGAAGTCGCGCACGCTGTCACGGATGATGCGCTCCTCTTGGCGGTAGAGCGCCTCGAGCCCGTAGAAGTCCTGAAGCCCCCGGCTGCTCATGGGGTCGATGGTCCTATTCGGCAGCGTGCTAGCCACTAAAGAGCCTCCTCATCGCGTCCTCTTTGCTGGTCGCCTTGGCGACGAAGTAGTGATCGTCCTCGAGTTCCAACCTGCCCGCCCCCACCCACCTGCTAAGCGAAGCCCGCAGGGTGTCCAGGGCCAACTCCTCGTGGCGGCGCTCGTCGATGTAACGCTGAACCTGCCGGATGCTCGCGCCCGCTTTGCCCCGGCCGAGCTCGCTGACCGCCTCGAGCACCCAGTCGTCTACGTTCATGGCTCAGTCTACACCCTGATCGCGCTGATTCTCGCATCAAATACCCTATATGCTAAACCCGAGCCATGCAAAACACGACCCTCTATTTGCCCAATAAGCTGCATCTGCAGCTCAAGGTTACAGCCAAACGGCAAAACAAGAGCCAGGCTGAGCTCATCCGCGAGGTCCTAAAGGGCTTCATCGAGGAGCAGCCCCGGCGGGTTCCCAAGTCTATCGGCGCAGGAGAGAGTAGCGACGTCACTTCCGAGGATATCGACGACTGGCTCAAGAAGAACTGGATCAAGGATCTCGAGCTTGATAACGGTTGATACCTCGGCGATTCTGGCGCTGCTCACCAGGCAAGACCCTCATCACCTAATGCGTTACACCATCGTCAGGACGTTGGGCCGCCAGGGCACGGCGCCCACGACCTCGCCGTGGAGGTCGTAGGAGTCGGCTCTGTCGACCTTGACCCGGACGATGTCGCCGATCTTGACGGTGCCGTCGCTGTCGGCGTAGACCGTGCCGTCGATGCCCGGCGCGTCGGCCTTCGTGCGCCCGACGATATCGCCCGGCAGCTCGCCGTAGTCGTCAACGATGACGTCCAAGGTCCGGCCGACCTTTGCCTCGTTCTTGGCCAGGCTGATCCGCGCCTGCCTCTCCATGAGGCGGGCGTAGCGCTCCCCCTTGACCTCTTCGGGGACGTGGCCGGGCAAGTCGTTGGCGGCGGCGCCAGGCACCTCGCTGTAGGTAAAGGCGCCCACGCGCTCCAACTGGGCTTCCTCGAGGAACTCGAGCAGCAGCGCGAAGTCCTCCTCGGTCTCGCCGGGAAAGCCGACGATGAAGGTCGAGCGAATCGCCAGCTCCGGGCAGACCTCGCGCCAGCCCGCGATGGTCTTCAGGTGGCTCTCGGCGCCGCCGGGACGGCGCATGCTCTTGAGGATTCTGGGGCTGGCGTGCTGCAGGGGCACGTCCAAATAGGGCAGCAGCTTGCCCTCGGCCATAACAGGTATCAAATCGCGGACGTGCGGGTAGGGATAGACGTAGTGCAGCCGCAGCCAGGCGCCCATCCGCGCGAGCTCGGAGACGAGCGGCAGCAGTTGGGCCCCCACCTGCCGGCCCTGAAACTCCGACGCGCGGTAGCGGATGTCGACGCCGTAGGCCGAGGAGTCCTGGGCGATGACCATCAGCTCCTTGGTGCCGGAGGCGACGAGCCGGTAGGCCTCGTAGAGGACCTCGCCGGCGTCGCGGGAAACCTGCCGGCCGCGAAGCTGCGGGATGATGCAGAAAGAGCACTTGTGGTTGCAGCCCTCGGCGATCTTCAAGTAGGAGTAGTGGCGCGGCGTCAGCTTGATCCCTGGTGGCGGCAGCAGGCTGGTGAAGGGGTTGTCGTCGGCCGGCAAGACGCCGTGAAGCGCAGCCATCACGCCGTCCACGTCGCCCTGACCGGTCACCGCCAGGACGCCCGGGTGCCGCGCCTTGACGACCTCGGGCTTTTCGCCCAAGCAGCCCGTGACGATGACCTTGCCGGTGCCGGCAAGGGCCTCGCCGATGGCTCCCAGCGACTCCTCGACCGCCGGGGTGATGAAGCCGCAGGTGTTGACCACCACCACCTCGGCGTCCTGGTAACTGGGGGCGATAGCGTAGCCCTCGGCGCGAAGCTGTGTCAGGATGCGCTCGCTGTCCACCAGCGCCTTGGGGCAGCCAAGGCTCACAAAACCCACTTTTCCAGTCATCTCGTTCTCCATCCGCGGCCGGAACCGGCCGTTCACGCTTCGGAAAGCTTGCCAAAACAGGTCAGTCTAGCGCAGTTCCCAGGAAGGCGAGGTTCCAGGCGCTTCAGGCGACCTCGGACAAGCTCTGGCGGCGCAGGTGGGGTCTCAGCCGGCCTGCCAGGTAGAGCGAGCCCGCCACCACGACCTGACCCACCACGACCTGACCCACCACGACCTGACAGGGCGGCGCGGCCTCGAGCGCCGCTTGAAGCGCCTGCAGCGGATCGGCGATGAACACCCGGCGAGCGCCCGCTCTCAGGGTGCTGGGCCTGTCGTCCGCCTGGGTGATGAAGGTCGTAAGCGCGTAGGGCTCGAGCTCTTGCAGCGTTGCCTCGCCCGCCTTGCGCGACAGCGCGCCGAAGACTAAGACGAAGGGCGTCTCGAGCATGGCGGCGAGCGCTCTCGCGGCGGGTGGGTTGTGGGCGCCGTCGAGAAGGACTCCCTTGCCGCCGATAAAAAAACGTTCGGCCCGGCCGGGCAGCGGCGGGGTTCGCAAGCCCTCGGCGAGCGCCTCCTCGCCCAGGCCCAGGCCGCTCGCGCGCAGGGCCGCGGCGGCCAGCCGAGCGTTGGCGCGGCGTATGGGATCGGCCCCCTGTAGCCCGGGAGGCCGTGCGAAGAGCGGGGAGTCGCCTTCGGCGTGGAGCGGGCTCCTCCTGCCCGCGGCGACCTGGCGGACGATGTCGAGCGCCTCGCCCCGTGCTCCCGTCACTACGGGGACAAAGGGGCGCACTGCCTCGGCCTTGTCGCGGGCCACATCGCTGAGGCCGGGACCGAGGGTGTCGAGGTGGTCCTCGCCGACATTGGTGAGGACGGTGCAGAGGACCTTGTCGAGAATATTGGTGGCGTCGTTCCTGGCGCCCACGCCCGCTTCGACGACGGCGACCTCTACGCCCTCGCGCGCGAAGTGCTCGAGCGCCATCGCCAAGGAGAGCTCGAAGAAGGCCGCGCCCAGTCCCAAGGCTGCGACGCGCCCCGTGAACTCGACGACCGCCTCCTCGCTGATGCTCTCGCCGCCGACGCTGATGCGCTCGCGGAAGTCTTCGACATGGGGCGAGACGAACAGGCCGCTCCTCACGTTGGCCGCGCCCAGGGCCGCGTGAATCATGGAGGCGACCGTACCCTTGCCGGTCGTGCCGACGACGTAAAAGGCCGGTGGCAGGCCGAGGCCGAGCTGCGTCACCAGCCGGCGCATCCTCTTGGGGTCGCGCGCCGCGCCGCCCCTGGTCTGGGCAAAGAGCCAGTCGAGAGCCTGGGCGTAGGTGGTGGGTAGGATGGTCATCGCCTCAAGAGCGGGGGTCAGGGGTCAGGGTTTGGTCCTTACCCCTGACCCCCGCCTCCCGACCCCCGCCTCACAGCACGTCGTCGGCGCTGCCTCGCGCCCGGTAGTTGCGCCAGCTCTTCCTGAGCCTGATAGCCCCGGTGACGCCGCCGTAGAGCGGGCTGAGCGGCAGGTCGTAGGCGGGCAGGCGCAGCCGGTAGCCGCCGAAGCGCTCCTTGAACTGGTAGACGCCGTAGGCGTGCCCCTGGGGCGAGAGCTCCCTGGGGATGCCCCAGAGGTCGTAGCTCGCGTAGCCGTTCTCGCGGCCCCAACGCATCACCGCCCAGTGCACGGCGTAGGGCGCGCGCGCCTCGCTGCGCTCCCGGCTCGAGCCGCCGTAGAGGTAGTAGACGCGCTCACCAAAGGCCACGAAAAGCCCCGAGGCCAGCGCCTCGCCGCCGTGGTAGGCGGTCATGGCAAAAGCCTCACCGCCGTAGGCGTCGCAGGCGTGCAGCACCGTCTCGTAGTAGGCGCGCTCGAACTGCAACAGCCGACTGCGCGCGTTGGTCTCGGCGAAGAGCGGCCAGAAGGCCTCGAGGCTCCTCTCGAGCCTCGTCTCGACGCCCTCCTTGAGGCTCTTCTTGACGTTGCGCCTGGCCATCCCATGCATGTTCTTGAGCAGGTCGTCCTCGCTCCGGTTAAGGTCCAGGAACACGGTGTGCTCGGGCTGCAGGCTCTCGGCGCGGCGGAAGCCCGCCAAGGCGGCCGGGATGGGCTCGCCCTCCAGCCTGGGGACCTCGGGTTCTATCTTGAAATAGACGTCCGACGGCCTGGCCCAGCGGCGCAGGGCGCCAGCGAAGTCAGCCAAGGCGCCGAGGCTGCCCAAGGCGGGTCCCCGCGGAGCATAGAGCATGCTGAGGCCCGGCGCCACGCCTTTGCGCAGGACCTGGGCGGCGGCCACGCCGGGGAGCTCGAGCCGGTGCGCCGACCAGCCGGTCGCGGCCTTGACCTCGCCCCAGCCCCAGCCCTGCAGGGCGCTCCTGTAGGCGTAGCCGCCGACGAGCGCGTCCCAGGTTCCGGGGTGGTGATGTTCGACAAGCTCGATCATGTGCCGTGTGCCAGCCTTCCGGCGACTTCGGCTCGGCCGAAGTCACGAGTTAGCATAACGCAAATCCTAAGCGCCATCGCCCGCGCCAGCCCGCATAGAAGCTCAGCCACGGGGCGCATGGGCGGCTAATCGGCTTGGCGGCGTTTGGACATGCGTTTTCTCCCGCTGCGGCGGTTGCGCCGCTTGCTCCCGCGCCCGCGTTCGAGCGAGGGCCGGCCCTCGCCGGAGGGCATCTCGTCCTCCTGGCTGACCCTGACGATGAGCGCGTCCAGGAGGCCGGCCTCGAGCCGCTGCGAGAGCTTTAGGATGGTGTGGGGCGCCTCGCAGTCCACGAACACGTAGGCGTGGCCCGGATAGAGCGCGTAGACCCTGGCCGCCCTGTTGCCCAGGGCCGTTCTCAGCTCGGCATCGGGCAGCCGCTCGACCACCACGTCCTTGCCGAGCATGGGCACGCGCAGGGAGGTTTCGTTCTCCGGCAGGGCGCGAATGAGGTGCAGGAGGCCTAGCGGGTCGCGGTAGGGCCGGCTGTAGGGCACCTCGGCGCTGTCCTTGCCGCAAGACGCTCGCACCAGGCCGCTCCGCTCGTCGAAGGCCACCTGGTAGTGGCGCTTTTCCTGGTTGTCCTGCTGGGTCTCGCTGAACAGCTGGCTGAGGAGCGAGGGCGTGTGCAGGCTGCTCGTCTGGGTGACGGTCGCCTGGCCCAGGCTGCCCTGGAGCGTGAGCCTGGCCTCGAGCCTGACCTGGTGGCGGCTGGTCTGGGTGCGCAAGACCTGGCTACCGACGGACTTGCCGCGCAGGCTGAGACGGTAGGAGCAGACCTCGACGGACATAAACCCAGTGTACAGGACTGAGGGCTGGGGACGGGGGACCGGGACTGAGGAACATCTTTTCCTCTCAGTCCTCAGCCCTACTCTTTTACCGGCTCATCCTCTCGTCGAAGAAGAGCCCTCTCATCTCGAGCCTGTAGGCGTCGTCGCAGATGTCGATCTTGAGGTAGGCGTACTCGCGGCCGTGGCCGTTGGTGTCGAGCAGGATGGCGCGGCCCTGCGAGGCGATGTTGACGCCGCCGCGCACCGGGGTGTGGCCGTAGACGCCCAGCCGGTAGGGCGTTTCGGCGAGCACGTCGCGCTCCTCGTAGATCCAGCGGCGGCGGTTTTCGATGTAGAAGCCGGTGTCGTAGCGGTTGTGCTCGGGCAGCGGCCCGACGTGGGCGAAGTGGATGCCGGCTAGGACCAGCTCGCTCTTCCAGCTCCCGATCCAGTCCGCCAGTTCGGGGTCCAGCGTGCCGCCGTAGCCCTCCTTCCACTCGAGGTGCGAGATGTCGTCGGTGCGCAGCGGGCCCTGGCTCCTGGTGACGGCGTTGAAGTCGTGGTTGCCCATGAGGATGTCGATCTTGCCCTCGGGCAGCGCTTGGGCGAAGCCTTTGACGCGGTGCAAAAAGGCCTCCTGCGCCCGTTCCGCGCAGCGCAGGTGCTCGGGGTCGTACTCGTCGTAGCGTTCGACGCCGGCGAGCTCGCGGTAGCGGGCGCGGCTCTTGGCGTGAACGAGGTCGCCCAGCAAGATGAGCCTCGTCTCCTCCTGCCTGAGCAGCGCGCTCGGCCTGTGCTCGTCATCGACCAGCCCGGCTTCCCCAAGCAGCGTCCAGAACTTTTCCTCCTGCGCGTGAATGTCCCCGATGACGACTAGCTGCAAGATGGTTCTCCAGCCCCGGCGCGCCTCTGCCGGCTGGCGTTGCGGGGCGCGCCTACTTCTTCCAGCCTAACCGGAGGCGGGCGGAGACAGGGGGAAAAAACCACACAGTTCAGCACGATTCGCCTTTGGCGTCCAGTCCTCAGCGTACGTTTTGGATGAGCGGCAGAGGATCGACGGCCGCGCCGCCGATCAGTACCTCGAAGTGCAGGTGAGGCCCGGTGCTGAAGCCGGTGCTGCCGACGCGGGCGATGACCTCGCCGGCCGCGACCGTGGCGCCCGGCTCGACGAGCAGGGCCGAAGCGTGGGCGTAGCGGTACTCGCGGTCGCCGCTCCTTATGATCACGATGTTGCCGTAGCCGTGCTGCCAGCCGCTGAAGGTGACCGTGCCCCCGGCCGCGGCGCGGATGGGCTCGCCGGTCCTGCCGGCGAAGTCGACGCCGGTGTGGAAGTTCGAGCCGGCGACGCGGAGCTGGCGGTAGCCGAAGCGCGAGGTGACGGGGCCGTCGTGGGGCCGCAGGAGCGCGCCCGCGGCCGT
>JALZLY010000178.1 GCA_030858465.1 Deinococcota bacterium | reverse complement strand
GCCCTCAGCTCGCGCTCGACCTCGCGGGCGATGGTGGTCTTGCCCGCGCCGGAAAGACCCGTAAACCAGAGTGTGACGCCTTCGTACTTCATATTGATATTGCCTCCGTGATAGTTGCCGTGCTGGCTGCTGGAATGGTTAACGCTCATACGGGTCAGGCGGTGGCCTTTTCCCGGTATGCGTTCATGAGGATGGTGGCGACTTCCGGGCGGCTGAACTCGATGGGGGGCATCTGGCCGCTGCTGAGCAGCTCGCGCACGCGGGTGCCCGAGAGGAAGACGTGGCTCTCCGAACCGTGGGGGCAGGTCTTGGTCGAGCCAAAGGCCTCACAGGTCCGGCAGTAGAAGGAGTGCTCGAAGTTCATGGTGGTGATGCTCAGCTCGTCCTTGCTGAACTCCTGGAAGACGTGCTGAGCGTCGTAGGAGCCGTAGTAGCTGCCCACCCCGGCGTGGTCGCGGCCCACGATGAAGTGGCTGCAGCCGTAGTTCTGCCGGGAAATCGCGTGAAGAACGGCCTCGCGGGGCCCGGCGTAGCGCATGGCGGCGGGATAGACGCCCAGGAGCACCCGGTCCTTGGGGTAGTAGTGCTTCATCAGGACGTCGTAGCACGCCATGCGCACATGGGCTGGCACGTCGTCAGACTTGGTGGCGCCCACCAAGGGATTTAAAAAGAGGCCGTCGGTCGTCTCCAGCGCGACCTTGGTGAGGTACTCGTGGGCGCGGTGGATGGGGTTGCGGGTCTGGAAGGCCACGATGTGGCTCCAGCCGCGCGCTTCGAACTCCGCGCGGGCGTCCGCCGGGCTGAGCCGGTAATCCAGGAAATCGTCGTGGGGAATGGCGCTCACCAGCGAGACGGGGCCGCCCAGATAGACGCTGCCCGCTCCCATCAGCGCCGCCACGCCGGGATGGGCGGGGTCGTCGGTGCGGTAGACCTCGCTGGCCTCGCGGTTCTGGTCGGGCTTGAACTTGCTCTCGACGGTCATCACCGCCAGGAGTTCGCCGCTGGGATGGGCCAATGCCACCTCGCTGCCCTGCCGGTACTTGTCCGAGCCGGCCTCGAGGACCTGCAGGGTGATGGGGATGCTCCAGGCCAGGCCGTTGCTCAGGCGCATGGTGGTAATGATGCTGTCGTAGTCCTCCTCGCCGACGAAGCCGGTGAGCGGGCTGTAGACGCCGCTGGCGAGGCACTCGAGGTCGGCCAGGTTGCGCTCCGAGAGGGTCAGGCGGGGCAGGGCGTGGGCGTTCTCGAAGGCGCTCTGGCGTTCATGGCCCGGCAGCGACCGGTCTACCAGCGCGCCCCCGTGAGGTGGTATGAGAGGTTTGGTCATCGTGAACTCCTAAGCCGCAGGGTTGCGGCACAGGCGAGAGTATACCCTAGCAGGGAAGCGAGAGGAGTGCATGCGTCACCTAAATCAGCCACCCGCGGCGGCGCCGAGATAGCCCTGCCAGTCGGGCGCGCGCTCGCCGGAGACGACGAAGTAGGGGTTTAAGAGGTCCGCCTTGTTGTAGCCCAGGGGTTCGCCGCCCAAGGTGGTCACCCGGCCGCCGGCCTGCTCGACCACGCACTGCGCCGCCGCCGTGTCCCACTCCATGGTGGGGCCGAAGCGGGGATAGAGGTGGGCCGCACCCTCCGCCACCAGGCAGAGCTTGAGCGAGGAGCCGATCGAGAGCACCTCCGGCTCGAGACCCGCCTGCTCGAGCCTGTTCAAAAACGCTCCCGTCTCGGCGCCCGCGTGCGAGCGGCTCGCTACCACCTTGAGGACGCCCTCCTGCGCGGCCCGACTGTGAATGGCGGCGGCACTGTTGCCCTGCTCCTTGCGGGCGCCCAGACCCTCGGCCGCCGCGTAGGTCGTCTCCAGGACGGGCGCGTGGACCACGCCCAGGACCGGCCGGCCGCCCTGGATCAGGGCGATGTTGACGGTGAACTCGCCGTTGCGCTTGACGAACTCCTTGGTGCCGTCCAAGGGGTCTACCAGCCAAAACGAGGTCCAGCCCCGGCGCGCGGCGTAGGGCGTGGCGCTGGACTCCTCGGAGAGCACGGGCAGCTCGGGCGTCAGCTCGCTCAGCCGCCCGCAGATGAGCCGGTGCGAGGCCAGGTCGGCCAGGGTCAGCGGCGAGGCGTCCTCCTTGTACTCGGTGCCGAAGTCGGCTTGCCCGTAGACGCTCATGACGGCCTCGCCCGCCGCGGCGGCGAGCTCGGCGATCTGGGGAAGCAGGGTTTTCAGGTTTGCGGTTGCCGGGTTCGTGGTGGACATGGGGTTCCTCTCTTGGGAGCTGGACTGGGGCTAAGGGGTCTGGGGCTAAGGGGGACTGGGGCTAAAAGGGCCAGATGCGCGGGATGATGAGGATGGCGACCAGGGCGGTGAGCAGGTTGAGGGGCAGGCCGATCTTCAGGTAGTCGCCGAAGCGGTAGCCGCCCGGCCCGTAGACCATCAGATTGGTCTGGTAGCCGATGGGCGTGGCGAAGCTGGCCGAGGCCGCCATCATGATGGCGATGGCAAACGGCATCAGGCTGACCTCCAGGCTGCTGGAGAGCGCCAGGGCGATGGGAAACATCAACACGGCGGCGGCGTTGTTGGTGATCACCGCGCTGAACAGGGCGGTGGCGAGGTAGAACATCACCAGGTTGAACCAGGGGCTGTCGCCCGCCAAGCCCACCAGGCTGCCGGCTATCATCCCCGCGGCGCCCGTGGTCTCGAGCGCGCTGCCGATGCCAAAGGCCGCCGCGATCACCACCAGGACCGACCAGTCGACGCTCTTTCTGGCCACGGCGGTGCTGCAGCAGCGGCTGATCACCATCAGGCCCGCGGCCAGCAGGGCGGCCTCGAGCATGCTGAGCCAGCCCACCGTCACCGCCGTGATCATGGCCAGCAGGATGGCGACCGAAAGAAGCGCCCGCTCGTGGCGGGGCGGGCTCGAGTCCTCGATGGCGCTGACCAGATAGAAGTCGCGGGAGTTGCGCTGCTGCACGGCAAAAGACGGCCTGGCCTCGAGCAGCAGGGTGTCGCCGGGCCTGAGCACGATGTCGCCGAGCTTTTCGCTGATCCGGCGGCCGCCCCGCGCCACGGCGATGACCACGGCATTGTAGACCGAGCGGAAGCGCCCGGCGCGGATGGTCTTGCCGACCAGCGGGAAGCTGTCGGAGACGACGGCCTCGATGAGCGAGCGCTGCGAGCGCGGGCCGTTCAGCTTGAAGACCTGGCCGGTGGCCGGGCTGAGCCCGCGGATGCGCTGCAGTTCCACCACCGACTCCACCACCCCCACGAAGACGAGCCGGTCACCGGCTTGCAGCGTCTCGCGCGGGGACACCGCCGGGATGATCCGGCCGCCTCGCTCGATCTCGGCTAGGTACATGCTCGAGAGGTGGCGCAAGCCCGCCTCCTCGATGGACTTGCCGACCAGCGGGCCACTGCCGCCTTCGCCGTCCACGATCATCTCGACGCTGTACTCCCTGGGGTCGCCGAGCTGGCTCATGGGCGGGCGCCGGTCCGGCAACAGCCAGCGGCTGGTGAGGACGATCATGGCGACGCCCAGCAGCGCGGTCGGCAGGCCGACCCAGGCGAGGTCGAACATGCCCAGGCCGGGAAGCGACGTCCGCTCGAGGAGGAGGCCGTTGACCACCAGGTTGGTGCTGGTCCCTACCAGCGTGCAGGTGCCGCCCAAGATGGCCGCGTAGGAGAGCGGGATCATCAGCTTCGAGGCGGATAGGCCGTACTTTTTGGCCCAGTCGTTGACCGCCGGGATCAGCATGGCCACCACCGGGGTGTTGTTCAAAAAGGCGCTCATGAAGGTGACCGGCGTCATCAGCTTGAGCTGCGCGTCGGGCAGCGAGCGGGGTTGCTTGAGGAGGCGCTGCACCAGCCAGCCGATGCCGCCCGTCTCGCGCAGGCCGGCCACCACCACGTAGAGCACGCCGACGGTGACCACGCCCTGGTTGGCCAGCCCGGCTAAGGCCTCGGCGGGCGTGATGACGCGGGAGACGAGCAGCAGGCTGAGGCCGCCGACGAAGACGACGTCGGGCGCGATGCGGGTGAGGGTCAAGACGCCCAGCATGACCACCACGACGCCCAGGGTAAACCAGGCTTCTAGAGGCACGAGGAAGCAAAGGAGTGGGGAGAAAGCGTCGGCATGGTGAAGATGGGCATGGTGAAGATCGACAGAGTGAAAATGGCGGTGGCTCGGCGGCGGCCCTGACCACAGCAGCAGGGGCCGTGATATGGCTGGCCCCTGTAGCTTGAGGTTGAGGTGATGTTCTAAGTGCTAGACGAGGTTCTTGGGCTTGGGGCGCTTTACCTGGTCGGCGCCCAGGGCGGTGAGCGACGGCTTCGTCTCCGGCTCGCCGTAGCCGTAGTTGTACATCCGGCTGCCCTGCTCGGTGAGGTTGGTGGCGACCACGCCCAGCAGGCGGACGGCGTGAAGCTGCAAGACGTCCACGGCGGCCTGGACCTGGCGCCGGTCGGTGCCCTTCAGGCTGCCGACCAAGACGGTGCCGGTGCACAGCGGCGCGATGGTGAGGGCGTCGGCGACGGGCAGGACCGGCGGCGAGTCGATGACGATGACGTCATAGGACTCCTGCCACTTCTTGAGGCAGGTGGCGAAGCCGTAGGAGAGGAGTTCGGCCGGTGAGGCGGTAGGCTCGAAGCTGGGGATGATGTCGAGGCCTTCCGAGGCGCTCACCGACACGCTGGCCGGGGTGAAGCGGCCCTGGTTCTCGTGAGGGTGCTCGAGGTGCTTTTGCAGGGAGTGGTGCAAGATGGGGTTCAAGTTGAGGACGCGGCCCAAGACCGGCTTGCGCAGGTCGGCGTCGATCAGCAGCGTGCGGTGCTTGTTTACGGCGAAGGAGGCGGCCAGGCTCAAGGCCACGCTCGACTTGCCCTCGCCGGCCAGGGCGCTGGTAACCAGAACGACCTTGGGGTGAGCCCCGGCGGTGGAGGAGAGCAGGTTGGTGCGCAGGTAGCTCGTCGCCTCGCGGGGCAGCCGGTAGGTCTTCTGGGCCTGTCTGGGGAACTCCGCTAAGACGGGCAGGCCGGTGGCGGCGGCGAGGTCGTCGCTGCTCTTCAAGCGGCGGTCGAGGGTGGCGCGGACGAGCATGACGCCATAGGAGAGCAGCAGGCCCAGGATGACGGCGATGGCGGCGTTGCGCGTGGTGCTGAGAGGTGCGGGCTGCCTCGGTACCGGCGCGGGTTGCAGGACGCGCAGGCGGCTCACCACCGAGTTGCTGAGCGCGCTGATCTGGCTGAGTTCCGCTTGTCGCTGGGCGCGCAGGGTGGCTAAGCCGCCGATCTGGTCTTGCACCTCTGCCGAGGCGGCGTTGGCACCCTGGCGAAGGTTCTCCATCTGCTCGTCGAGGCCGCTGATCTGTTCGCGAAGCGCGGCCGAAATGGCCTCCAGGTTTTCACTGCCGAGGCCGCGCTCCCACCTGAGCAGGGCCTCGGCCAGCGCGTTCGCCGCGTTGGCCGCGCCCGCGCCCGTGGGGTGCGTCACGTCGACGTGGATAAGCGGAGAATTGCGCGCCTCCTCGGTCCTGACGACGACGCGGCCCAAGCCCTGGCCCCCGCCCTCCATCTCCCTGATGGCCTGGGCCGCGTCGTTGAAGACGGGCGAGCTGTAGAGGGCGGCGCGGTAGGCGCCGAGGTCGAGCGGCGGGGTGGCCACCAGCGAGGCACCAAAGCCGCTGACGGCGGGGTTGGTCACGAGCAGGGTGGCACGGGCGTTATAGACGCGGTCTACGTTGCCGGAAAGCATATAGGCGGCCGCGCCGGCCAGCAGGGCGACGATCAACGCGACCGGCAGGCCCCGCAGCAGGAAGCGAGCGAG
>JALZLY010000177.1 GCA_030858465.1 Deinococcota bacterium | reverse complement strand
CCCTCAGCCTCGGCCGGGCGGTGGCGCAGCTCGGCGGCGGCCGCAAAGACAAGGACGACCCTATCGACTTGGGCGTGGGCCTCGTCCTTCACAAGGGGCTCGGCGACGCGCTGACGCGGGGCGACAGGCTGATGACGCTCCATCACCGGGGCGGGCGCGGCTTACCAGAAGCTCTGGCAACGCTCGCCGGAGCCGCCCGGATCAGCCCACGGCCCACCGAAATCCCACCGCTCATCCTAGGGACCCTGCGATGAGCAGGGGCGTGAGCGGGCCTGAAGCGGCCCTCTCCCTGCCCGCTTCCCTGCTGCGGGCGATGCTGGAGCAGGCCAGATGCGAGGTGCCCCGCGAGTCCGTCGGCCTGCTCTTCGGCCTCGCCAACCGGGCGCGGCGCCTGGTGAGGCTTCCCAACGTCGCCGCCGACGCCCGCAGGCGCTTTATGGGCGAGCCGCGCGCGCTCCTGGCAGCCCTGCGCGAAGCCGACGAGGTCGGCGACGCGCTCGTCGCTCTCTATCATTCGCACCCGCGGGGACCGGCGCGGCCCTCGCGGCGCGACCTCGCGGAGGCGCGCTACGAGGTGCCCACGATCATCGTCGTGCCAAGACCGGCGGTCGTGCGCGCCTTTGAGCTGCGGGGCGAAGGCTGGCTCGAGCGCGACCTCGTCGTGCTCGGCCCTGTGTGCAGCTCTGTGTGCAGCCCCATGCTCAGCACTGAAGTCAGCGATAAAGCGCCCGCCCGATTGACCGCTATGGAACGGTCGTCACGGGGCGGCGGCGCTAAGCTGAAACGAGCATGATCCCCGACCCTTACCCGACCCCGGCCGAAGCGACCACGCCGCGCCCGGTGCCCGGCATCCGCCCGCTCGACGCCAACCGCGCCATGCTCTTCGTGCTGCTCACGCCGAGCCTGCTGCTCACCGCCTTCTCGGCCCTCTTGAGCGGCGGGCTCGCCGTCACCCTCACAGGCGCTCTGACGCTCGCCCTGCTCTTCGTACTCTTCAAGGAGCCCATGGCGCGGCTCCTGCGCGATCCCTGGCTGCGCGCGCCGCCCCAGTTCGGCGTCGTTTTGGGCACCACGCTGCTGGCCTTTTTCGCCAGCCGCGGGGTGATCCTCTTCATCGGCGGCGTGGCACCGGAACTGCTCGAGGCCGCGCCGCAATACGAGGCGCTGCTCGGCACCGCCTCGCCTCTCGACCTGGCGCTGACCTTTCTGGGCGTGGCGGTCCTGGTGCCGCTCTACGAGGAGCTGGTCTTTCGCGGCCTGGCCCTGCGCGCCTACGGCCTGGTCCGCACCGCGCTCTTTGCGGCCCTGGTAACGTCGTTTCTTTTCGCCGTTGTCCACGTCCTGCCCATGCAGGTCTTGCCCATCTTGCCGCTCGGCTTCATCCTGGCGCGGGCGGTGCAGAGCCGGGGCTCCTTCTGGACGGCCTTCCTGGTGCATAGCTTCAACAATGCCCTGGCGGTCGGCCTGCTCATCTACGTCCTCAGCCAGGGCCTAGACCTCGAGGCCTTGGCCGGCGCGCAGGACGAGGTGACGGTAGGCATGGGCTTAGTCGGCCTCGCCGTCGCGGCCTTGTGCCTCTTTATCGCCGTGCGCTGGCTGCGCGTCCCCAAGACGGCGCCGCCGGCGCCTGGGCCCATCCTCTCGGGCAGCCTCGCGCTGGTCTTGCTCTTCAGTCTGGTGCCGCTCGTCGGCCTTCTCTTCGGGCTGGGCACCTGGCCCGCCTTTTGAGGGCGCGGCGCGTGTTCAGCAAGGACCAACTCTACCGCTCCAATAGAAGAGGCTTATCATGACCAAGGGGCGAATGAGCACAAGCGGCCAAGACCATCAGGCTCAAGACCATCAGGCTAACCACGTCGCGCTGAGCAGCGTCGACACGCTGGTTCGGCAGATCGTCGAGGCCGTTCAGCCACTGAAGATTATTCTCTTCGGCTCCGCGGCTCGAGGTGAATTGGGCCCCAGCAGCGATCTAGACCTGCTGATCGTCATGCCAGAGGGCAGTCACCGCCGGAAAACCGCCCAATACCTCTACCGGCATATCGGTGGTGTGGACTTGCCCTTCGACCTCGTAGTGGCTACACGCCAGGACTTAGCAGAGCACGAACACAACATCGGCCTCATTTATAGAGACGTGCTGCGCGAGGGAAAGGAGGTCTATGCGGCCTAGGGTGGGTCAGACCGGAAGCCCTGCCGACTGGTTGCGTCACGCCGTGAGCGATCTGGCCTTGGCCCGCGCCCCAAGACCTGACCATGTGCTGAGGGAAACCCTCTGCTTTGGCCCAACAAGCAGCGGAAAAGGCGCTGAAGGCGGTGTTGATCAACGCACATATCCCTGCACCGAAAACACACAACATCAAGGTACTCTTGTCTTGGACATGCTGCCTCAAGGGCTGCTGCTAACCGAAGAGCTGCGGGAGGCGGCAACTCTCACGGTTTACGCGGTCACAACGCGCTATCCAACCGAGATGGAAGCCGTGACGCAAGAGGACCATGAAGAGGCTGTTCGCTCAGCCGAAGCCATCGTCGCCTGGGCGGAGCGAATGATCGAAGGGACCGGCTAACGCGGTCGGTACGAGGGTAGCGCAAACCATGTTCAGCAGGGACCAGCTCGACCGCTACAGCCGCCACATCCTCCTGCCCGGCGTGGGCGCGGCCGGGCAGACGAAGCTGCTCGCCTCGAGCGTCCTGGTGGTCGGCGCCGGCGGCCTCGGCTCCCCGGTCCTGCTCTACCTCGCCGCCGCGGGCGTGGGCAAGCTCGGCGTCGCCGACATGGACAGGGTCGAGGCCAGCAACCTGCAGCGCCAGGTCATCCACGACCTCGCCGCCGTGGGCCGGCCCAAGACCGAGTCGGCCAGGGAGCGCATCATGGGCCTGAACCCGGACGTTCAGGTGACCCTGCACGAGGGCAGGCTGGAGGCCGGCAACGCCGCCGAGACGGTTCGCGGCTACGACCTGGTGGCGGACGGAAGCGACAACTTTGCCACGCGCTACCTGCTGAGCGACGTCTGCGTCTTTGAAGGCAAGCCGCTCGTCTACGGGGCGATGGCGCAGTTCGAAGGGCAGGTGAGCGTCTTTCACGCGCGGGACGCGGCGGGCGAGCTGGGTCCCTGCTACCGCTGTCTCTACCCCGAGCCGCCCTCGCCCGGCAGCGTCCTCAGCTGCGCCGAGGCCGGCGTCTTCGGCGCCCTGCCCGGCGCGATAGGCTCCATCATGGCCGCCGAAGCGATCAAGGCGCTTCTCGGCCTGGGCGAGACGCTCGCGGGCACGCTGCTGCACTACGACGCGCTCTACGCCCACATCAGGCGCGTGCGGCTGGCGCGCGACCCCGGCTGCCCAGTCTGCGGTGACGCGCCGAGCATCCGCGCGCCCGCCGATTACGAGGCTTTCTGCGGCTGATAAACTTACCCCGCGCGCAGCGGAGCATGCCCGTTCCCTCGAGCTCGACTGGATGTTGGGGCTCTTCACGGTGGTCGGACTGGACTCCCTCCAAGGATGCCAAGCCTGCAAAGCGGAGCATGACGGGCCGTGGCGGCCAAGCTCGAGGAGGGCATTTGAGGGCATATACATCAGAGCATATACATGAGGGCACCCACAGAAAAGGGTCGCTTCCAGACGCCTACTAGGGCGGCGGGCTCAGCCAGTAGAGGGCGAGGTCGCCCTCGCTCAGGGTCAGCAGGTAGTCGCCGCCTGCCCAGAGGGGATAGCCCCCCAGAGCGCGCCAATCTCTGCCGCCACTAGCCAGGCGGGTAAAGTCGCCGTCGGGACGGGCCTGCCAGCCCTCGCCCTGCAACCAGCCTGGCTCCCCTTCCTCAGCTTCTCCTCCCGGTAGACGCCCGCTCACGATTACGAGCGGCGCCGGCAGGCGCGCGGACGGGAGCGCGGGCACCTCGCCGTTCAACCAGGCGAGCGGCGGGCCCTCCCCTCCGGAGTCCCAGAACCCCGGATCGCCCAGAGCCGGGAGGCGCTCGGCGCTGCCGTCCGCACGCCAGCGCTCGGCGCGGACAAGCACGGGCGGCGCGGCCTCCTGCCGGATGACGTAGCGCTCGAGCACAGCCGGTCCCAAGCCCAAGCTCTGCGCCACCGCCGCTAAGCGCGCCTCCTCCTCCGCGCGCCGCGCCTCCGGGCTGAGCCCCTCGTAGTCGGGCGGCCACAGCGGAAAGCTGTAGACGCGCAGGAGGCCGCCGTCTTCCAGGGGCAGCATCCGCCAGGCCGGGACGGGCCGGGCGTGCGCGTCCGGGCTGAGGAAACGGTACTCGGCCTCGCCCGAATCCTGCACCCGCAGGGCGAGTGTCTCGGGGAACCTCAGAACTTCGGCGCGGACGCCGGGGCCGTAGGGATAGACCGCCACCAGACCGGGCTCGAGCAGCAGGATGGGCATGTCCGCCTCGGCGAGGGCGGGCACGGGCGTGAGGCCGGTCGCAGTCTCTACGCTCTCGCCGTAACGCACCGCTGCGGCGCGGTTGGCAAAGGCCCCGACGCGCAGGCGGTAGACCTGGCCTGCCTCGGTCGGCAGGCCGACCAGATAGGCGGGAAAGCCCTGCCGGCGCAGGTCGTCCAAGAGCGCGCGGGCGGCGGCCTGGTCGGTCAACGCGGCCACCTGGACGGTGTAGGAGAGGGCGGCGGCCCGGGGCAGGAGCAGGAGCAAGGCGAGCAAGAGGAGGCGCAGCAGAAGTCCCTGCGCTCGAAGAGGTAGACCGCCAGCGTCGCCAGGAGGACGGTGGACATGAACAGCAAGCTGACCACCCAGCCGAGGTTGTGCGCCGGCGCGGCGTAGGCGCTCAGCTGGGTGATATAGAAATCTGCCTGCACCCCGCCCTCTGCTGCGCGTCATCAAAAACTCTCCCACGCTAGATTCTATACTTCGAGCAACCATCAAGACGTTCAAGAGCTGCACCCTGATGACAAGGCGTCAGAAGTCAGAAGTCAGAAGCCAGAGATCAGAGGTCAGGAGAAAGGCAGACCGGGCTACTCTTCTTCCGGCTTCTCATGCTATAACCTAATGGTCCGTCAAGGCAGCAATGACGGGTGTCATTGCGAACGCCAGGTTAACGGCACTAGTGGTCCGTCAAGGCAGCAATGATGGGTGTCCCTGCGGGGTGCTGCGCGAACATTGCGAACCAAGTGAAGCAATCTCCAAACCGTGTACCAAAAACGAGATTGCCGCGTTGCTTCGCTCCTCGTAATGACCCATCAAAAGAAGGCTGACAG
>JALZLY010000176.1 GCA_030858465.1 Deinococcota bacterium | reverse complement strand
GGCGTACGCCAGCCCGCGCTTTAGGAGATCAGTATGACTGCCGGCTATGAGCCGGCAGTCGTTTGTTACTCGACCGTCACACTCTTGGCGAGGTTGCGTGGCTGGTCGACATCGAGTCCCAGGCGGTGGGCCGTCTCGTAGGCCAGGAGTTGCAGGGGGATGACGTTGACGAGCGGCGAGACGAGCTCGAGCGTCTCGGGCACGGTGATCACGTAATCGGCGTGCTGGGCGATGCGCGCGTCACCCTCGCTCGCCAGGGCGATGACGACACCGTCTCGAGCCTTGACCTCTTGAATGTTGGAGACCGTCTTGTCGTAGAGCGCCGAGGCGGTGGCGACGATGACCACCGGCATCCTCTCGTCGATGAGCGCGATGGGACCGTGCTTCATCTCACCGGTGGCGTAGCCTTCGGCGTGGATGTAGGAGATCTCCTTGAGCTTCAAGGCGCCCTCCAAAGCCGTCGGATAGTTGACGCCGCGGCCCAAGAAGAGGTAGTCCGAGCGGCCCTTGAAGCTTTCGGCGATCTCGGCGACCCGCGCGCGGGTCTCCAGGGCGGTCTCGACGAGCTTGGGCAGGCGGCGCAGCTCGGCGATCAGCTCGGCCGCCCTTTCGTCTGAGAGCTCCGCCCGCGCCCGGCCGAGCCAGAGGGCCAGCAGCTCAAAGGCCGCGACCATCGCCAGGTAGGCCTTGGTGCTGGCCACGCCGATCTCGGGGCCGGCGTGGATGTAGAGCACGTCGCCGGCCTCGCGGCTTATCGACGAGCCCTTGACGTTCAAGACGGCTAAGGTCTTAGCGCCGCGGCGCTTGGCCTCGCGCAGGGCTTCCAAGGTGTCGATGGTCTCTCCCGACTGCGAGACCACGATGCAGAGCGTGCGCTCGTTGACGACCGGGCTGCGGTAGCGAAACTCGCTGGCCACCTCGACCTCGACGGGCAGGCGCGCTAATGCCTCGATCAGGTACTCGCCGACCAGACCCGAGTAGAAGGCGGTACCCGCCGCGGTGATGATCACCCGGTCGATTGACAAGGGGTCGAGCGCGAGGTCGAGCTGCACGTCGCTGCCCGAGGCGGCGAAACGCCCGCCGAAGGTGTTTTGCAAGACGGCCGGCTGCTCGTAGATCTCCTTGAGCATGTAGTGCTCATAGCCGCCCTTTTCGGCCGCCTCGGCGTCCCAGCCGATCTCGGAGACGGGGCGCTCCTGCGCCCGGCCCGCAAAGTCGGTGACCGTCACCCCAGCCTGGTCGATGACGGCCATGTCGCCGTCGTGCAGAAAGACGACCCGGCGGGTATAGGGCAGGAGCGCGGGGATGTCGCTGGCCACGAAGTTCTCGCCCTCGCCGAGACCCAGGACCATGGGGCTGGTCGCCCGCGCCGCCACGATGAGGTCGTGCTCGGCGTGCGAGACGACGAGCGCGTAGGCGCCCTCGACCTCCTTTAGGGAGGCCCGCACGGCCGCCACCAGGTCGCCTGCGTAGTGCGATTCGATGAGGTGAACGAGAACCTCGGTGTCGGTCTCCGAGGCGAAGAGGTGGCCCTCGGCGGCGAGGCGCTCGCGCAGGGGCAGATAGTTCTCGATGATGCCGTTATGGATGACGGCCAGCTTGCCGTCCTCGCCCAGGTGGGGGTGGGCGTTTATGTCGTTGGGCTTGCCGTGGGTGGCCCAGCGGGTGTGGCCCAGGCCGAGCTTTCCCGCCACGGGCTGCGCCGCCAGGACGGCGGCGAGGACGCCCAGCTTGCCCGCGCGCTTGACCACCTGTAAGCCCGCCGAGCCGTTCCTTCCAGGCGGCGCCACCACCACCCCCGCCGAATCGTAGCCGCGGTACTCGAGCCGCTTGAGCCCGTCCAAAATCACGGGCGCCGCCTGGCGGTGCCCCACATAGCCTACGATGCCGCACATAGTTTGCTCCCTCTCAGATCCAAACGCTCAAGGCCGAACACCCGGGCCGAACGCTCAGGGCGTGCCCTCTACGACTATAGAGGCATGCCCAAAAGCCTGGTCCGCGTTCATCACAGACCGTCACCTGCCGGCATGCGCCGGAATTCGCTGGTACGGGGAGTTACCCCGCCGAACCCGTGGACTCGAGTGAGGGGTTCAAACTCAGGAGGGGCCCGCAGACTTAGATTCGCATTTTAGGGGCCTTGCGGCCTCTTATCCCCTGGCTCGGCCAGGGGCCCTCCGCCTCGTCACCTAAAGGCAATTCAAAATTGAAGATTAAATATTAAAAATTTTGAACCTTCAATTTTGAATCTTCAGTTGCCTTTAGGGCTTGCGCTTTCTCGAGCGTCGCGTTGTTTTCGCCTTACCTCCTTTGGGACCGCGCCGAGGGCCGGGTCAAGGGGCCGCAGTCCGGGGGCGGTCCGGGAAGAAGAGGCTGTAGGGTCCCTCCGATCCCACCTCGAGAATAGCACGCCCGAGGCCGACCAGCGCCGAATCGCGCAGCGCGGTGGGGAAGGTCAAAGGCGGATAATGATATCGCCCCGCTTGTGTCAGCGACGGTTCGAGGGGCAGGGCCGTGGCCAGCGCCAGGGCGAAAAGC
>JALZLY010000175.1 GCA_030858465.1 Deinococcota bacterium | reverse complement strand
GCACTCTATCATCCAAGAGGGCCTGCCACTGCGCCGCCAGAGTGCCCAGCTCCCGCTCGCTCACTATTCGGCCCGCGCCCGCCGCCGCCACGGCGCGGGCGTTGTGGGTCTGGTGGTCCTCGGCGGCCCAGGGCAGGGGCACCATCAGCAGCGGCACGCCGTGAAAGGCCGCCTCGGCGAGCGTGCCGGTGCCTGCTCGAGTGATGGCGAGGTCCGCCGCCGACCAGGCGAGGACCGAATCGACCCAGCCGCTCACGTGGTAGTGGGGCAGGTCGGCGACTTTTTCCGTGAGACCGTCCTCCCAGCGCGGGCCGCTGCTGTGCAGCACGGTGAGGTCCTCTCTGGCTTCGGGCGGGAGCCCCCGGTAGGCCGCCGGCACCGCCCGGTTGAGGCTGAGCGAGCCCTGGCTGCCTCCCATGACCAAGGCGAGCTTGCCGTCCTCGGCTAGGCCGAGTTGCGCCCGCGCCTCACGGCGCGGCACACGGATCTCCCGGATGGGCATGCCGACGTGCTCGAGCCTCCTGGCGCGGGGCAGCCTGGCATGCACCTCGGCTTGCGCGGTGGCGATGAGCCGGGCGCGCCCCTGCAGCCAGCGCGTCACCCGGCCGGGAAAGGCGTTCTGCTCGTGAAGGGCGAAGGGCACGCCCGAGCGCAGGGCGCCGGCGAGGCCCGGAAAGGAGGCAAAGCCGCCGAAGCCCAGGGCGACCTGCGGTCTGAGACGCTTGACGATTCGGTAGGCGTCCCCCACACCCATGACGGCCTGCCAGGCCTGGCGCGGGTCGGGCTTGGTGCGGTCCCACTTGCCCGCGCGCACCCCGTAAAAGGCGTAAGGCGTCTCGCCGACGAGGCGCGCCTCCATGCCCCGCGCCTGGCCCACGAAGACGGCCTCCGCGCCGCGCCGCTCGAGTTCGCCCGCCACGGCCAGGGCCGGGTAGATGTGGCCGCCGCTGCCGCCGGTGGCGAGCAGGACCCTCACGCCCTCGCTCTTCACGCGGCTGCCCCCTCGCGCTCCTCGCGCCTGAGCTGCCGGTAGCCGCTGTGGATGAAGCCGATGGCGATCGACGCCGACAGCATCGCGTTGAAGCCGTAGGAGACGAAGGGCAGCGGGATGCCGGTGACCGGGAAGAGGCCCACCGCGACGAGCAGGTTGAGGGCCGCCTGCCCGCAGAGGTAGGCCGTCGCCCCAAAGGCCAGGAGCGCCCCCGGCCCGCTCAGGGCCGAGGCCAGCCGCATGCCGCGCGCGGCGATGACGAAAAAGAGCCCTATCATGGTGACGACGCCCAAGAAGCCCAGGCTGTGCGCCACCGAGATCGCCACCATGTCGGTATGCGCCTCGGGCACATGGCGCAGCGGCCGGCCCGGGCCCAGGCCGAAGACGCCCGCCGCCACCAGGCTGCGCTGCGCCTGGCTCGCCTGGTAGGAGAGCGTGGCCGTCTCGCTGCGGTCGCCCCAGAGGTCCTGGAAGCCCGAGATGCGGTTGCCGATGTAGCTGAACTGGCTCAGATAAGGCCCGGCGAAGAGCACGGCGATGAGCGCCGCGGCGGTGGTGATGCTGACCAGCCTGAGCAGCGTGGTGCCCGCCGCCAGCATGACGGCGAAGGCCAGCATGAACAAGAAGGCCGCGGTGCTGACGTCGGGCTCGGCGACGATGGCCCCGGCGGCGAGCCCGACCACGACCATCGGCCGCCACAGCTGCCAGTCGCCCAGGTGCCGGTAGAAAAACCCCGCCAGGTAGGCGATGACGGCGACCTTCATCAGCTCCGAGGGCTGCAGGGTGAAGCCGCCCAGCAAGAGCCAGCGCCGGCTCGAGCTGCCGCCGGGCGCGACGCCGACGAAGAGCACCGCCACCAAGAGGGCCAGCGTGAGGACATAGATGAGCGGGCTGAAGCGGACGACGGTGCGGGGCGGCACCAGGGTGACGAGGACGGTGACGACGAGGCAGATGAGCGCCCGCGAGGCCTGCTCGAGCCCGCTGCCGGGATCGGCGGCGCTTACCCCCAGGACGCCCAAGGCCAAGAGCGTGAGCTGGCTGAAGAGCAGGATCAGGTCCACGCCGGCGCCTCCTCGTTTTCTCTGAGCGCCCCCAGCGACGCCACCACCTCGCGAAAGACCCTTGCCCGCTCGGCGTAGTCCCTGAACTGGTCGAAGGAAGCGGCGAGCGGGGAAAAGAGCACGGTGGCGCCCCCCAGCCTCTCCGCGTGGCAAAAGGCCAGGGCCTCGGCGCAGGCGCGCCTGAGCGCTTCACGGCCCGACAGCTCGGACATGACCAGCGTCCGGGTCAGGCCGCCCAGCCGCTCGGCAAAGGCGGGTCCGGCCGCGCCGACGCCGATAAAGAGCGCCACCTTGGCGCGCACCAGCCCTTCGAGCGGCTCGAAGTCGGCGCCCTTATCCAGGCCGCCGCCGATCCAGACGATGGGAGCGGGGGTGGACGCCAGCGCCGCCCTGACCGCCAGGCCGCGGGTGGCGATGGAGTCCTCGACGAAACTCACCCCGCCGACCTTGCCGATGAGGCTGTAGCGGCCGGGCAGGCCGCCGAAGTGCGGCAGTCCTGCGGCGATGGCCCGGTGGTTCAAGCCAAGCGCCGCGGCCGCCAGGGCTACGGCTAAGGCGTTGCCGTGGTTATGGCTTCCCCGCAGCCGGAGCTTGCCGGTCTCTACCAGCTTGACGCCGCGGAGGTGGAGCCAGCCGCCTTGAAGGTGCGCCTGGGCCGGCCCTTCGAGCGAGTAGCCCAGCGCGTGGGCCGGGCAGGCTGCCGCCCAGCCCGGCAGGATGGGGTCGTCGGCGTTGTAGACGAAGGTGCTCGTCTCGTCTAAGTTGTCGAGCAGCTTGCCTTTGGCGGCGTGGTAGGCCGCGACGCTGCCGTGGCGGTCCAAGTGGTCGACGCCGAGGTTTAAGATGACCGCGACCCTGGGCTTCAAGGTGGGGCAGCGCTCGAGCATAAACGACGACAGCTCGGTGACGAGCGTCACCCCGGCTTCGGCCACCTCCGCGAGGGCCGGGTCGATGTTGCCCCCGGCGCGCGCCGCTATGCCCGCGCGCTCCAAGACCACCGTCAGCCAGCGCGTCACGGTGCCCTTGCCCGCCGTCCCCGTCACGCCGACGAAGTCCGTGGGAATGCCCGTGGAAATGCCTGTGGGCACGCCCGTGGAGATGGTCCGGTAGACCCACTCGACCTCGCCGATGGTTTCCAGACCGCGTGCCCGCAAGGCGGCGAGGTCGGGGTGGTCCCAGGCGACGCCCGGCGCGGCGACGCAGAGCTCGGCCTCGCTGCCGTGAACGTCGCTGACGGGGCGGCAGCCGAGACCGATCAGCTCGGCGAGCTGCGCTCCGTCGGGCGCGCGGTCGAAGAGGAGGACCTCGTGCCCCTGCCGCCGCAAGAGGCGGCTCACCGCCCCGCCGCTGCGGCCCAGGCCGTAGACGAGCACCCTCACGCGCTACCCCTCACGCGCCAGTCCTCACGCCGCGCCCCCCCGCAAGGACCAGGCGACGCCGACGCAGGCGGCGGTTAGCAGCCAGAAGCGGGTGACGACCTTGGTTTCGGGCCAGCCCGAGAGCTCGAAGTGGTGGTGCAGCGGGGCCATCCTGAGGAGGCGCTTGCCGCCGCTGAAGCGAAAGTAGGCTACCTGGACCATGACCGAGACGACCTCGAGCATGGGCATCAGGGCGATAAGGGGCAGCCACCACAGCCAGCCCGAGAGGATGGCCAGGCCGGCGACGGCGGCGCCCAGGGCCTCCGAACCCACCCCGCCCATAAAGGCGCGAGCGGGGCGGGCGTTGTACCAGAGAAAGCCCAAGAGCGCGCCGACCAGCGCCGCCGCCCAGGGCAGGGCCAAAAAGGGCAGGAGGATGATGACCACCATGCCAGCGGCCAGCCCATCCAAGCCGTCGCTGAAGTTGACCGCGTTGATGGTGCCGGCGATGACCAGGCTGTAGACGAGCGCGTCGAGCCAGCCCAAGCCGAAGAGGGCGTGCCCCGCGCTCACGGCGTAGACCGCGAAGCCGGAGGCGAAGAGGAGCTGCAGGGCGAGGCGGTAGCGGGCCAGGAGGCCGGTGGTGCTGTCGCCGCCCGTGACCGCCGCGTCCTTGCGCTTTAGGGCCAGGTAGTCGTCGTACCAGCCGAGCAGGCCGACCGTCAAGGTGAGGCCGAGGACCGCCAGCCCGTCCGGCTCGAGCGGCCCGATGATCAGATAGGCCAGCGTCGCCGCCGCGAGAAAGGCGATGCCGGCCATCGTCGGCGTGCCCTCCTTGCGGCGGTGGCTCTGGGGGCCGCCCTGGCGGATCGCCTTGCCCCAGCCGTAGCCCTTGGCGAGCTGGACAAAGGCGCCGACCGCCAGGAGCGACAGGGCGAGCGCGAGGGCGAGGGTCACGCGCGCTCACCCTGTCTGGTAAGCTCACGCACCACGCGCTCGAGCCTCATGCCCCGCGAGGCCTTGACGAGCACCGTGCCGGTGAGCGTCTCGCGCGCCAGCGCCTCGATCAAGCTTTCGACGGTGCTGAAGTGCCGCGCGTGCTCCCTCCCCGCGCCGATACCATGCGCCGCTGCTCCCACGGTGTAGAGCCGGTCGAGCCCGCGGGTCGCCGCGCCGAGGGCGCGGTGCAGGCCCGCCGAGCGCGCGCCGAGCTCGAGCATGTCGCCGAGGATGGCGCTGTGCGGTCGGGGAAAGGCGGCCAAGACCTCGAGCGCGGCCCGCGCCGAGGCCGGGTTGCTGTTGTAGGCGTCGTCGATCAGGGTGAAGCCCTGGCAGTGGCGAACCTCGAGCCGGCCGGGCTCGAGGCGCAACACCGCGAGGCGCGCGGCCGCCGCGTCCAGGTCGCGCTCCAGCAGCCTAGCCAGGCTCATGGCGGCGACCGCGTTGGCGGCCATCGGCCTACCGGGGTAGGGAAGGGCGACGCGCCGGCCAAAGACCTCGAGCTCCTGGCGCTCGGCCGTCGCCGCAAGGATCCGGCCGCTGAAGTCGAGGTCGCCGGCCTCGTCGTCCAGACCGTAAAAGCGCACCTCCGTCACGCCCTTTAGCTGCCTGCGCGTGCTCGCGTGGGCGAGCCGGACGGGGGCGGCGCGCAGGAGCTTGCCCTTCTCGCGGGCGACCTCCGCTACGCTGCCCAGGCCGCTCAGGTGGCTGGCGCCGATGAGCGTGAGGAGCGCATGGGTCGGCTTGACGAGGGTGAGGAGCGCGTCCATCTCGCCGCTGTGGTCGATGCCCAGCTCGAGCACCAATGCCTCCTCGGAGCGCCCGCGCAGGGCCGCCCCTACCAGCACCTGCGCCAAGGCCAGCGGGGTGTTGAAGTTGCCGGGGCTCGAGGGCGCGCCCAGGGCGGCGGCGACCATCGCCTTGGTGCTCGTCTTGCCCGCCGAGCCGGTGATGCCGACGACCGGACCCGTCAGGCAGGCTCTGGCCTCGCGGCCCAGCCTGAGCAACAATCCTGCCGGGTCCGGCACCAGCAGTCCCCGCGGGTGAGGCCGGTCCGAGACCATGAAGGCCGCACCGGCCGCTAGGGCGGCGCCCGCAAACGCGATGCCGTGCGCCGCCTGCCCCGGCAGGGCAAAAAAGACGTCGCCGGGCTGTACGCGGCCCGAGTGGAAGCTGACGCCGCTTCCCGGCGGCCATACCCCCTCCTGGACCCCCTGCTGTGACCCGACGCCGGCGAGCGCGGCCAGGCGCGCCGGCTCCAAGAGCGCCCCAACCTGTGCCGCATCCCTTTTCGTGACTCCCTCGAGCAAGGCCGTCCTCATTCCTTATTCCTATTCCTTATCCCGTTCCTTATCCCAGTCTCGAACGAGACCTTTTACACATCTTACACACCATACACAATAGTACACTATATCAACAGGCTTAGGCTAGTGGTTGGCGTAGCCCGCGGTCTTGGGCGGCATGCCCCAGAGCGCCACCGCCTCGGAGCCAAAGGCCTGGAAGATGGGCGCGGCGATCAAGGAGCCGTAGAGTTCGCTAGGCGGCCCCTCAGCGCCCTGCAGGTAGACGACGACGGTCACCCTGGGGTCGTCGGCGGGAAAGATGCCCGCGAAGGAGGTGGTGTAGGCGGTCCTCGAGTAGCTCCCGTCCAGGTAGATTTGCCCCGTGCCCGTCTTGCCCGCGACGGGGATGCCGGGAATCTTGGCGCGGCGCGCCTCGCCGCTCTCGACCACGCCCTCGAGCATGCCGCGCACGGCCTTAGCCACGTTCGCCGAGAGGATGCGCTTAACCTCGGGCTCGCCGCCGTCCTCGATGAGCCGGGGCCGAATGTAGAGGCCGTCGTTGGCGAAGACCGAGTAGGCGGCGGCGAGTTGCAAGGCGGTGGCCGACATGCTGTAGCCGATGCTGGTGGCGGCGTGGTCCTGCGGCACCCAAGCTTCCCAGGGGTTGACCTGGCCGCGGCGGGCGCTGGTGTAGGACACGCGCGGATCCTCGCCGAAGCCCCAGTGGCGCAGCCACAAAAAGAGCTCTTGCGAGCTGAAGCGCTGCGCCAGGGTGATGGCGCCGACGTTGCTGGAAAAGCGAAGAATATCCGCGACGCTCACTTCCGGCGGGTGCTCGAGCGCGTTGCGGAAGGTGTGCCAGCCCACCTGGAGGCTGCTCCCGGCCTCGATGACCTCGCCGGCGCCCAAGCGGCCCTCCTGCATGAGCGCCGCTATGATGAGCGGCTTGACCGTCGAGCCGGGCTCGACCTGATCCAAAAAGGCGCGGTTGGTCATGGTCTCGCGGCTCGTGACCGTCCTGAACTGGTTGGGGTCGTATTCGGGGTAGGACGCCGCCGCCAGGATGCGGCCGCTGCCGCTCTCGATGGCGATCAGCGCGCCGTTCCAGGCCTTGCGCGCCCTGGCCGCCTTGCCGAGTTCGGCCTGGGCGACCGCCTGGAGCGTCGGGTCGATGGTGATGGTCACGTCCTGGCCGCTTTGCAAGACCCCGTCCAGGGAGCGCTCGAGGCCCTCCAAACCGTAGGCGCCGTCGGGCTGAAGCGCGCCCGAAAAGCCCACGACGTGCGCGCCCAGCCTGCCCTGCGGGTAGCGGCGGTGATCGACGCGGCCCTCGGCGAAGATGGTGCCGTCGGCGGCCTTGATCGAACCCCGCCTGGGCGCCTCGGCCAGGGCGGTCGGCCACTGCGGCAGGCCCTTTTGCAGGTCGGCAAAGCCGTAGAGGGCGACGAGGAGGGGCAGCAGCATAAAGATGACCAGCGCGCCCCCCCGCTTGAGCGTCAGGGTCGTTTGTTCTTGCGTCTCTTGGCCTCTTTCCGGTTGGCCTCGTTTCGTCAGACCTCGTTTCGTCAGACCTCGTTTGGGCTGGCCTCGCTGGGGCTGTCTTCGCGTCTCTAGCGCCATACCGTGACAATCTCCAATCCTGTTTTGGGAACCGCCATCACCGGCGGGTTCAGCTTCATGACGGTGGCGGCCTCGCTCAGTTGCGGCACCGGGACCATGCCGCGCGACAGCGCCCAGGCGCGCACCGCCATCGGGCCGGTGATGACGGCGCTGCGGCCGCGCAGCTCGACGCGCTCGAGCTCGCGCTGGGCCTTGAGGTTGAGGAGGGCGAGGCGCTCGGCGTGCAGCGCCTGGTTGTGGGCGCCGAGCGCGGCGAGGACGAGAAGCAGCGTGAGATAGAGGAGCATCAGGCATTTCAAAAGGCTGCTCACGGCCTGGCCTCCGCGGGCGTCGTCGGGGACTTTTGAGCGCTGCGCAGCTTAGCGCTGCGGGCGCGCGGATTCCTGGCGATCTCCTCGTCCGTCGCCGTCAGCGGGCGCTTGTGCAGCGGCTCGAGCCTCGTGCTCGCCCGCAGGAAGCGCTTGACGATGCGGTCCTCCAGCGAGTGATAGGCGATGACCACCAGCCGCCCGCCCGGCGCCAAGACCTCCTCGGCCTGCTCGAGCGCCTGCTCGAGCGCGCCTAGCTCGTCGTTCACATGGATGCGCAAGGCCTGAAAGGTGCGCCGCGCCGGATGGTCGCGCCGAGGTCCTGCAGGGTAGGCGCGCCGCACGATGTCGGCGAGTTCGGTGGTGCTCTCGATGGGCTTTTCGGCTCGAGCCTCGGCGATGCGCCTGGCGACGCGCCGGCTGTGGCGCTCCTCGCCGTAGCGATAGATGATGCTCGCCAGCTCGGCCTCGTCATACGTGTTCACTACCTCCGCCGCCGTCTCGCCCTCCCCGCCCATGCGCATGTCGAGGGGGCCCTCCTGGCGAAAGGCGAAACCCCGCTCCGGATGGTCCACATGCATCGAGGACAGGCCCAGGTCCAAAAGGATGCCGTCGGCGCGCCCCAGCCGGGCGGCCATGAGGTGGCCGCGGAGGTCGCGGAAGTTGCCCCCTGCGAGCCGCAGGCGGCCCTCGGCGCCGGCCTCGTCGCTGAGCGCCCTTGCGTAGTCCCGGGCGAGCGGGTCGCGGTCGATAGCCAAGACCGAACCGCCCGCCGCCAGGATGGCGCGGCTGTGTCCGCCCGCGCCGAAGGTGCCGTCGATATAGAGGCCGCCCGGCTTGACCGCCAGCGCTGCCATGACCTCGGCGACCATGACGGGCAGGTGAGGCGCGGCCACACCCTCGTTCACACCCTCGTTCACACCCTCGTTCACCGTTTCGCTCATCCGACGAGTTCCCGCAGAAGTTCGGGGGCGGGAGGCTTCGACTGCACCTCGGTCAGGTTGGAGAGCCAGCGCGCCTCGTCCCAGATCTCCAGCCGATTGGGCGCGCCCGCCACCACCACGTTGGTGGCGAGGTCGGCGAACATGCGCAGGGTCGCGGGCAGGGTGATGCGGCCGGCCGAGTCGATCTTGGCCTTGGACGCCCCGGAGTAGAAAAAGCGCACGAAGTTGCGCGCCTCGTGGTCGGTCAGGGGTAATTCCGTCAGCCGCTCCTCGATGCGGCGCCAGGCCGCCAGCGGAAAAACGTAGAGGCAACCCTCCATGCCGCGGGTGACGACCATGCCGTCCTCGACGAATTCGCGAAACGGTGGCGGGACGATGACGCGCCCCTTGTCGTCCACCGAATACTGAAATTCGCCAAATGGCATCTCCCACCGACCTCCCACCTTCTCTGCCGTGCCTTCAGCTCCTCAAGGAGCCTCGAGTGCGATCAGCAGTCCCTTTCTTGCTAATCGAACTCTAACACAGTTTTACCACAGATTCCCACAGTCTCCCACGATTACCCCTAAACTATCAAAAAACCAGCATAAGTCCCCCACCATGGCTCCACCTGAGCCGGGCGACGGGGGTAGGGCCGAAACGATAGGCCGTCCGCCGCGTAGTACCCGCACTAGCGGGGGCCTAGTGGCCCTACGCTGCGTTTGATCCAGAATGTAATCTAGAATGTAAAGGAACTCGAGGCGGTGCGGCGGATGGCGGGGGGCGCTCGACCCCGACGTTGCGGCGGCCTTCCTCGAGCACGGCCTGGAACTCCTCGAGGACTGGCGCTCCTGGACGCCTGCCGCGCCGTGGTGGAGGTCGAACCGCAGCCGCAGCACTGGCTATCGGCAACGCGCCTCGACGAGGTGGCCGGAGCCTTTGCCTACGTGGCCGACCTGAAGGCGCCCTTTCTGCGAGGCCGCTCCGGAAGCGTGGCGGAACTGGCCGAGGCCACGGCGCGAAATCTGGGCTTTGCCGCAGCCGATGTCGCGGCCTTGCGCCGGGCGGCGCTCTTGCACGACCTCGGCCGGGTCGGCGTCGCTAACGGCGTCTGGGAGAAGCCGGGTCCGCTGAGTGTCGGCGGGTGGGAACAAGTCCGGCTGCACCCCTACCACGCCGAACGCATCCTTTCGTGCTCGAGCCTCTTGGTCGTCTCGGCGTCCTGCCGTTCCAAGGGCTCCCAATCGTCGAACTTGCTAAACTTCGGGCCCCACAGGTGATAGGACTCGAGAAGCTCTACGTCCTGCGCCTCTGCCGCAGCCATGACTTCAAAGAGCCGCTTTTCGACCTGTGCCTGTGCTTCTGGAAATGCCTCCTTGATAATGTCCATAGCTTTCTCCTTGCTTGGAATTTTCGGCCTGCACGGCATAACTGTGATCGCTCCGTCACTCTAGCGGAGCGGCGAAAAGCTGCCAACATGGAAACTACGGGGATTTAGGAGGGCCGGTACGTGGATTTTTGGATTGGGAGCACGGGGGCCTAGGCCGCTGAAGGCACGGTACGACCGTAGGCATTAGAATGACCAATAGGAGGTTATGACGGATGACAAAGGTGGCAATCTTGCCCGTACAGGCCAAGGAAGGCGCTGTCTCCTACCGTGCCGTGGCCGGAGATAAGCAGTCGCAGGGCAAAACCGCAGGTGAGGCGTTGGACGCGCTGACGGCACAATTATCCAAGGACGAGGCTGGCACGCTTGTGGTTGTTCAGAGCTTCCGTCCGGACCGCTTTTTCGGCGTGCTCCAGGAGCGGCGATTGGCTGAGCTGATGGGGCGCTGGCGTGCGATGCGCGATAAGGGAGAAACCTTGGCGGCTGACGAGCAAGCTGAGCTAGAGGCACTCGTTGCAGCAGAGTTGCGCGCTTCTGCGGACCGGGCTGCCGCACTTGCGGACGAACTTAAAGGGTGAACCCGCGCCACGCGCGGGTGGCGTTACGGGCACTGCACCGCTGTGAGTATTGCCATGCTCCTGAAGCGGTCTTCAACCTCCCCTTTGAGGTCGAGCACATTGTTCCTTAGGACTTACGCACACCCTTCAAATGAAGAGAGCTGCTGAGATGGCTTATGGATTATAGTGGATTATAGGCAACACCGCCTGGACTACAGTGAGTCCCTGAGTAAATGAGCGAGTTTTGATGAAGGTGCAAATGACAACACTTTGTAATGCCCTGAAAATTAGCGTCAGAGGCGGACAAGGATTATCACCAGCTTCTCATCGGCTGAAAGCGTTTCGCTCATTTATTGTGAGATGCACAGTATGTGGGCGTTCTGTTGGGGATAGATAAGCCTCGAGCCCTTAAGCTGCACTTCTTGGCTTGACCTGCTCGAGCGCCTCCCCCAACGCCATTTTGGCACGCTCCAGCTCGTAATCGCTCTGTAGCCCCATCCAAAGCTCGGCGCTCGTACCAAAGTAGCGGCTGAGGCGCAGCGCGGTATCCGCGCTGATGCCGCGCTTGCCGCCCAAGATGTCTTGAATGCGCGTAGGGGGTACGCCAGTATCTTTGGCAAGGCGGTATTTGGTCAGTGCCAGAGGGACGAGAAAATCCTCGAGCAAAACCTCGCCGGGGTGAATGGGGCTTCGTTCTCTCATGATCAGCTCCTTAGTGGTAGTCGGTGATTTCAACGTTTTTTGCGTTTCCGCCCTGCCAGATAAAGCAGATACGCCACTGAGCGTTGACGCGGATGGAGTGCTGGCCTTGGCGGTCTCCCGAAAGTTTCTCGAGGCGGTTGACGGGCGGTGCTCTCAAGTCGTTTAAGTTCTGGGCATTGTGCAGGTAGCGGAGTTTGCGCTCGGCGGTGCGTTGGATATCGGGCGGAAGCTTGCGAGATGTTTGACCGTGAAAGACCTTCTCGGTTTCGGAGTCTGCAAACGACTTGATCACTGTGCTGATAGTAACGCAATCCGTTAATTATGTCCAGCGTTAAACTGAATGGGCGACTTTCTTACTACCCGGCTCAGGGAGCCATCATCCCCCGCATCGTCGCCAAGGAAGCCCTGCCCTCCGCCAACAGCCTGGTTCAAGGTGCCACCCAGGTGCTCGGCATCTTGGGCCCCGGCCTAGCCGGGGTTGCCGTGGGCGTGGTCGGAGGTGAGCTTACGCTTATAGCGGCTGCTTGCGCGTATGCGCTCGCCGCGACGGTCCTCTTGTTTGTGCGCCTCCAGGCGCAGGAAGAGACGGCGGGACGCCCCGGCTTCGTGCAGCAGTTGGCGGAAGGTTTCAGAACCGTTTGGGCCGATCCCGTGCTGAAGTGGCTCATCGTCGTCATCGCCGTCGGCAACCTCGGCTTCGTCGGCCCCTTTTTCGTCGGGCTCCCCGTCCTCGTTCGTCAGTCCTTCGGTCTGGACGCCAGCGCGTTTGGCCTGCTCACCGGCGTGTTCAGTCTGGGCTCGTTCATGGGGATTTCACTCGCCGCGCTGACGGGCAAGGTCCAGGCCAAAGGCAAACTGGTCGTGGGGGCCGCGGTGCTGATCAACCTCGGCCTGGGCCTCATGGGCGTCGCGCCGAATCTGCTCTATAGCCTGGGCTTTCTGTTTGCCGCAGGCATCGGCTCCGGTATCCAGAACATCCTGCTGATCACGCTTATTCAACTGCGCACCTCACAAGCGCTGCTGGGCCGGGTGATGAGCCTGATCCTCGTGGGGTCGTTCGGCTTGTCCCCGCTTTCGCAGTTTCTGGCCGGCGCCTTTGCCGAACTTTATGACGTGAGCCTCCTGTTCCCTTTGGGGGCGCTGCTGGGTCTCGGCGTGCTCCTGGTCGGGGCGAGGTGGTTTGTCCGGCTTTAAGGAGCCCATGCGCTATCGAGCCGACTCTGAGGGGGTTAGTGCCTCCTCGAGCACCTCGACGAGATGCCGGCTCCCCTTGCCGGTGCCGTCCCTTATCTGATGGCGGCAGGAGAAGCCGCAAGCGACGACCGTACCCCCATGCGCGCGCACGCCCGGAAAGAGGCGGCGCTCGCCGATCGCCATCGACAGGTCGTAGTGGCTGTAGCCGAACGATCCGGCCATGCCGCAGCAGCCCGAGTCGATCTCCCTGACGTCGTCCGAGATCCAGCCGAGCACGGAGGTGGACGGCCTCGAGCCGATAACGGCCTTTTGCTGGCAGTGGCCGTGGAACATGATGGCCCGGCCTTCCTTGGCGCCGTCCTTGGCGCCGTTCTTGGTAAAGACCCCCGCCGGGTCCAGTTTGCCCGAACTCCACGCCTTGGCCAGAAACTGGTCGATCATCTTGACGTGCCCTGCCACCGCCTTCGTCTTCTCGCCGGGGATGAGGTCCGGGTAGTCGTCCTGAAAGGCGGTGACGCAAGACGGCTCGAGCCCGACCACCGGCACGCCGCGCTGGACGTAAGGGTAGAGCGCTCTCACGCGCGCCTGTGCCGTTCGTTTGGCCTCCTTGAGCAGGCCCTTGGAGATCTGCGGGCGGCCACAGCAGCCGTAAGGGATGAGCAGGGCGCGGTAGCCGAGGGCCTCCAAGACGTTGACCGCCGCCGTGCCGATGTGGGGGTCGTGAAACATCGTCCAGGTGTCGGCGAAGAGGGCCACGACAGGCCGGTTCCCGCCCTCTGCGCGCTCGGGTCGCTGCCGGAAGGTTTGCGCGAAAGACGCGTTGGCGTAAAGGGGCATGACCCGGCGGCGGTCGACGCCGATAGCCTTTTCGATGGCCCAGCGCACGGGCTTCGTGGGCAAGACGGCGTTGGCGATAGGCGCCAGGAGGCGGCCGACGGGCGCGGTGGCCGCGACGTAGCCCATCGCCCGCACACCCAGCGGCGTGCCGTGGGCGGCGTGGTAGTGCGCCAGGAACTCGTACTTGAGCTTGGCCATATCGACCTGCGAGGGGCACTCGGCTTTGCAGGCCTTGCACTCGAGGCAGAGGTCCAAGGCGCCGTAGACCTCTTTGGAGGTGAGGCCGCCCGGCAGCCCGCCGCTCAGCGCCTCGCGCAGGACGTTGGCGCGGCCCCTGGTCGAGTGGTCCTCGTCGCGCGTCGCCATGTAGCTCGGGCACATGGTCCCCGACAGGGTCTTGCGGCAGTGGCCGACGCCGCTGCAGAGCTCGACGGCCGCGCCGAAGCCGCCGTCACGCGAAAAGTCGAAAAAGGTGTTGACGGGCTCGAGCCTGTAGCCAGCACCGTAGCGCAGGCTCTCGGTCATGGGCGGCGCCCCCACGATCTTGCCGGGGTTCATGATGCTGAGGGGGTCGAAGGCGCGCTTGATCCTCAAGAAGTCCTCGTAGACGACCTCGCCGAAGAGGGCCTTGTTCTGGTAGCTGCGGATGAGGCCGTCGCCGTGCTCGCCGCTCCAGGAGCCGCCGTACTTCTGCACGAGCTCAAAGGCGCCCTGGCTGATGGCCGCGTAGAGGTCGACGCCCTCCTGGGTCTTGAGGTCCAAGACCGGGCGCACGTGCAAGACGCCGACCGAGGCGTGGGCGTACATGACGGTCTTGACGCCGTAGCTCGCGCAGAGCGCGACGACCTCGGGGATGTAGTGGGGCAGGTGTTCGACGGGGACGGCGGCGTCCTCGATAAAGGGGGTCGGTTTGGCGTCGCCCTTCATCGTCGCGAAGATGCCCAGGCCGCCCTTGCGGAACTCCCAGACCTCGGCCTGCCCCTGGGGACTCCGGGCGACCGGACAGGCGTAGGCGAGCGCGGCGATGTCGGCGTCTTGTTCCATGCTCGCCAGCTTGCCGTTCATCTCGTCCTCGGAGTCGCCGTCGAACTCGACGACGAGGACGGCCTTGGGCTGGCCCTGCTGCCAACTGAGGAGGGGCTCTAAGTGCGGGTTTTCGTGGCCGAGAGCGAGCAGGGTCTCGTCCATGATCTCGACCGCGGTCGGCCCGTGGTGGTTGATGTGCCGGACGGCCTCCAGGGATTTCACCAGCGAGTCGAAGTGCAAGAGGGCCAGGAGGCGCGCCTTCGGAACGGGATGGAGCCGGAGGGTCACCTCCAGGATGACCGCCAAGGTGCCCTCCGAGCCGCAGACGAGCTTGGCGAGGTTGAAGGGCTTGCCGCCGATGAACTCGTCTAAGTTGTAGCCGCCCACCCGGCGCATGACCTTGGGAAAGCGCGCTTCGATCTCGGCTTCGTGCTCGCTCACGACGCTATGGACGGTGCGACATAAGTCGCCCAGGGGTCCCTCTTGCGCCAGCGCGGCCTCGAGGTCGGCCTCGCCCACGTCCTTGAGTTCGGCGACCGTGCCGTCATAGAGCATCACCGTCATGGCGATCACCTGGTCGACCGTTTTGCCGTAGCGGACGCTGCGCGTTCCCGAGGAGTTGTTGGCGACCATGCCGCCCACACAGGCGCGGGAGCTGGTGGCGATGTCGGGGGTGAACTGCAGGCGGTAGGGAGCCAAAAAGGCGTTCAGGTTGTCGCGCACCACCCCTGGCTGCACCTTGACCCAGCCTTCCTCGGGATTGAAGTCCAAGACCGCGTCCATGTACTTCGAGAAGTCGATGACGATGGCCTCGGCGACTGTCTGCCCGGCCAGGCTGGTGCCGCCGCCGCGCGGCAGGACGGCCAGGCCGTGGCGGCGGGCCACCTCGAGCACCACCGAAACGTCTCCGACGGTCTTGGGCAGGACGACGCCGTAGGGCCGGATCTCGTAGGGGCTGGCGTCGGTGCTGTAGAGAGCGCGGGCGGTGGCGTCGAAGCGGACCTCGCCCGAGACCTTCCACTTGAGCTCGTTGGCGATGCGTTCCAGCTCGAGGGTGCGCTCGGCCGTCGGGGCGGAAAGGGGCGGGGTTACGAGGCTGGGCATAGGCTTAGTATGCGCCATGTCACGCCCCCGCGCGGCCGTCTTGAGCTGAGGGTGCAGGGGCCGGCGTGGCAAACATCACCTGCACCGCGCGCGCAAAGGAGGCGTCGTCGGCCTGCTCAAAGGCGTCCAGAAAGTGCCGCAGGCGGTAGCGCACGATCTGGCCGCCGAGAAAGGTCGGCGAGGCGTAGGGGTCGCGCCTCTCGCCGCGCCGGGCGCGGCCCGCCTCGTCCACGAGGCCGAGCTCGACGAGCGCGCGCCGGCAAAGCGCCCTCTTGCTTTCGCCGAAGGGCAGGTCGCGGCCCGCGCGCAGGTGGCTGAAGGCCAGGCGCAGGTCGCCCAGGCTCGGATAGGCCGCCAGCCTCTCCCCGACGGCCGCTAGGGCCGCCGCGTCCAGGGCGAAGAGCAGCCTCGTGCTCTCGCTGACGAGCGTCTCGAGCGCTTCGCAAGCGCGCAGGGCCCCCGGGTGCAGGGGTAGCTCGGTGAGCAGCAGGGCCGGGGGCGCGGGCTCGCCCGGTTCCCAGCGGGGAAGCTGCTCGCTCCAGTCCTTGGCATAACGCTCCTTGGCATAACGGTCCTTGCCGTAAAGGTGCAGGCCGGGATAGGAGGCGGAGGGCGGGTCGCCGGCCGGCAGGCGCCGCACCTCCGCGCCACTGATCCCTTCCGGCCAGCTCCCTTCCTTCCCCGCCAGGCCGCTCCAGCCAAAGGGCTCGGCGGGGCGCAGCACCTCGGCCACGAACTCGATCGTCGTCTTGCCGTTCCACTCGTTTTCGCGCAGGCTCACCGCCGCGTCGATCTTCCCGCCGCCGCTGTAGCGCGGGGCGAGCGCGCCCTGCGACCAGGCGACGCCCTTGATGGACGGCAACCTGAGCTGCAGGTGCCTGCCACCCTGACC
>JALZLY010000174.1 GCA_030858465.1 Deinococcota bacterium | reverse complement strand
GCCCCCTCGGTCTTGGAGCGGCAGTGAGACTGCCGCGGCCATGACCAAGGTCACTGTTCACGGGCAATTTCACCGTGATACCGTGACCCTGGTGAGAACCATCCCGAAGCCCGTCGAGCCGAGCTGTTCGACAAGAACTCCCTCTGCCAAGAGAAGCGATAAAGGAGACTACGGTGAAATACGCGGTGAAATACGCGGTGAACCACGCGCTCAAACACGGCCTCAAGGACAATCGCTCAAAGTACGGCCTTTCACGCCTCTTGATGTTGCTGCTGGGCCTCCTGGCACCGCTCGCCTGGGCGCAGGCGCCGGCCTCGGCCACCGAGCCGGCCGCCGAGCCCACTTCCGAGGCAGAGACCGCGCTCATCCCCCGCCAGTTGCTCTTCGGCAACCCCGAGCGGGCGATGGTGCGGCTGAGCCCGGACGGCAGCCGGCTCGCCTACCTGGCGCCGTTAGGCGGCGTCATGAACGTCTGGGTGGCGCCCGTAGCCGACCCGGAGGCCGCCGAGGCCGTCACCGCCGACAGCGGCCGCGGCATCCCGGCTTACTTCTGGGCCTATACGAACGAGCACATCCTCTATATCCAGGACCAGGACGGCGACGAGAACTGGCGTGTCTACAGCGTGGCCTTGACGACGCTCGAGACCCGCGATCTGACGCCCTTAGACGGCGTGCAGGCGCAAATCCAGGCGGTCAGCCCGGAAAGGCCGGGCGAGATTTTGGTCGGCCTCAACGACCGCGTTGCCCAACTGCACGACCTCTACCGCCTCGACATCAGCACCGGCGAGCGGGGGCTCGTCTACGAAAACGAGGGCTTTATCGCCTTTATCCTCGACGACGACTACAGCCTGCACTTCGGCGTCGCCCCCACGCCGGACGGCGGCTTGGTGGTGATGAGGCGCGCCGAGGACGCCTGGGAAGAGGAACCCTTTGCCGTCGTCGGCATGGAGGACGCGCTCAACACCTTTCCGCTGAGCCTCGACGACAGCGGTGAGAGGCTCTACATGCTCGACAGCCGCGGCCGCGACACCACCGCGCTGGTCGAGGTGGCGCTGGCAAGCGGCGAGGAGACCGTCCTCTTCGAGGACCCCCAGGCGGACGTGAGCGACGCCATGATCCATCCGACCGAAAAGCGGGTCGAGGCCGCGGCCTCGACCTATGAGCGCACCACCTGAACGGTCCTCGACCCCGCTATAGAGGCTGACCTCGACTATTTGCGCGGCGTGGCCGACGGCGACATCGACGTGACCAGCCGCACCCAAGACGACCGCCAGTGGCTGGTCGCCTACACCCTCGACGACGGCCCGGTGCGCTACTACCACTACGACCGCGAGGCGGGCGAGGCGAGCTTCCTCTTCACCAACCGGCCCGAGTTGGAGGGTCTGCCCCTGGCCGCCATGACACCGCTCGTGATCACCTCGCGCGACGGGCTCGAGCTGGTCTCCTACCTCTCCCTTCCCGTCTGGTCCCTTCCTGTACGGGCCGACCCGGACGGCGATCTCAGCCCGGAGTCTCCCCTGCCCCTGGTCTTGCTCGTCCACGGCGGCCCCTGGGCGCGCGACGCCTGGGGTTACAACGCCCTGCACCAGTGGCTCGCCAACCGCGGCTACGCCGTCCTCAGCGTCAACTTCCGCGGCTCGACCGGCTTCGGCAAGGGTTTCATCAACGCCGGCAACCTCGAGTGGGGCGCGGCCATGCAGGACGACCTCATCGACGCCGTCAACTGGGCGGTCGCCGAGGGCGTCGCCGACGAGGCGCGCGTCGCCATCATGGGCGCAAGTTACGGCGGCTACGCGACGCTCGCGGGCCTCACCTTCAGCCCGGAGGTGTTCGCGGCGGGCGTCTCTATCGTCGGGCCGTCGAACCTGGTGACGCTCCTGGAGGCGATTCCGCCCTACTGGGAGCCGCAGGTCGAACTCTTCGCCACCCGCGTCGGCGACCACCGCACCGAGGAGGGGCGCGAATTCCTGCTCGAGCGCTCTCCCCTAAGCCACGTCGACAACATCCGCCGGCCCCTGCTCATCGGCCAGGGCGCCAACGACCCCCGCGTCGCCCAGGCCGAATCCGACCAGATCGTGACGGCCATGCAGGAGCGGGACATCCCCGTTACCTATGTGCTCTACTCCGACGAGGGCCACGGCTTCGCACGCCCGGAGAACAACCTCTCCTTCTACGCCGTCGCCGAGGCCTTTTTGGCCGAGCACCTGGGCGGCCGCGCCGAGCCCATCGGCGACGACTTTACGGGCTCGAGCCTCACCGTGCCGACCGGCGCCGGGGAGATTCCCGGCCTCGAGGAGGCGCTGCCCTAGCCTCTTTGGCTAACGCAAGGGATGGAGGGCGCCCTCCATCCTCGAGCCCGTCCTGGCTCCCGGCTCTCCCTTGCGTTAGCCACCTTACGGTAAAGCGCACGCCACTGGTGCTTTACTAGGGAGCATGGAATGGGAACTGCCCGTAATAGCCATGAGAACCCAGGTGGTCATGCCGAAGACGCTCGAAAACGTCGATGTCGGCAGGCCCAAGTCCAAGCGCGCCTTGGAGGAGGCGCA
>JALZLY010000173.1 GCA_030858465.1 Deinococcota bacterium | reverse complement strand
GCGTTTCACTGGTGTATTCGCTGTACCGGCCGTTATCCAGATCATCGAGCCCTTTTTGAATTTCCTCGCGCAAGAGCTGTAATTTCAGCTCCTTGAAGCGGTCTTGTTCCTCCATCAGCCTGAGCGCATCGCGCACCACCTCGCTGGCGGAGTTATACAGGCCCGACTTCACCTTCTGCCGAACGAACGTTTCCAACTGCGGGGTCAGGTTTACGTTCATGGTCACGCTCCTTCCTGACGATACCTGGACGAAACATGCCTTGTCAATGATTGTCAATCTTGGACTAGCCCTACCCGGCACGCCTCATCCCCTAAGGTGAGCCTGAAAGGAGGTGAGGGGTTGGTGAGGGTGGCTCGTACATGCTCTAGGGCATACGGCCGTAACGCCGCCGGTATCGAGGCGGAGACCGGTTCCGCTCCCTCGAGGAGGTTCAAGATGTACAGGCGACTCAAACTGGGCATGCTGTTGCCGGTTCGCGCGCTGCTGCTGACGGCTGCCTGGCCAGCGCGCTTGGCGGCGGCCCATACCCTGCCGCGCGAGTTGCGAGCGCACGAAGGATACCGGTTCGAGGCCGGGCGCTTCAAGAAGCTAAAGACGCCGACCCTGCTGCTTCTCGGCGGGGACAGCCCGGGTTTTTTTAAAGCGGCCCTCGAGGCCGTGGACGCGGTCCTGCCAGATAGTCGCGTCGTGGTCATGCCGGGTCAGCAGCATTCGGAGCACGCGCACGTTTCAAGCGCAAAAGCAGCGCTCGATAAGGCACTTGGTATCAGTTGCTCTGGCTGAGGATGCGCGGGCAGTCCGAAGGGCGGGCCCGGTGGTAGAGGACGCTCTCCATCCAGGCGAGCGTGTCCCGGAAGCCGTACTGCCGGGCCTGGAAGTGATGTACGCCGTCGTAGACGCGGTAGGTGAGGTCGGCGCCCAAGGCGCAGTGGCGGCGGACGAAGCTGTCCTGCGCCGCCGTGCTGACGATGGGGTCGGCGCCGCCCTGGATGATCAGCGCGGGCACGTCGCTGCGCACCAGGCCGGTCGAGTTCATGTCGAGCACCGCCTTGAGCTCGGGATAAACCTCCGCGAGGCGGCCGCTATAGAGCGCACTATAGAACTCGGGCCGGTAGACGGCGCGGGCGTCGCGGCCATAATGCTTGTCGACTTCGTCCACGCACTTGCCCATCACGTCGCGCTCAAAGGAGGCAAGCCAGCGCGGGTTCAGTTTGGCGGCCGGGTTGACGACGCCCTCGCCGTAGCGGTAGGCGTAGGCGTAGAGGATGTAGGGCGTCAGGTAGGGGGTGTCGCGCATCAGCGCTTCGACGCTGGTGGCGGGGGCGTAGCCGATGGCGCCGACGATATTGAGCTCGGGCGCGTATTGGGGCGCCATCTCGGTGGCGGCGAAGACGGCGTGGCCGCCTTGCGAGTAGCCCGCCAGAAAGACTTCCGGCCCCGGCGCGACCAGCAGCGGCGCGTTCTCGAAGATGCGGTAGACTGCGCGCGCGGCGTCGAGCATGGCGCGGCTCTCTAAGTCGGCGACGAAGTAGGACTGTGGGCTGCTCGCGCTGTTGAAGCCGTGGTAGTCGAACAGGATGCTGATATAGCCCTGCGCGGCGTAGGAGAGCATGTGCGTGCGGTAGTCGCCCCAGTTGCGCACCGTGGCGACCTCGCGCGAGGTCGCGCACTGCGGCGCGATGCCGGTGGTGCCCGCGCCCATCACGTAGATGGGCAGGTTGCCCAAGCGCTCGAGCCGGGGGATGTAGAGCTGCGCGACGATCTCCACGGGCTTGCCGGCCGTGTCGGTGCTCAGATAGGTGATCAGATACTGGTCCACGCCGTAGACGGCGTTGGGATGGCTCACCCTCGAGTAGAGCCTGGCGCTGTGGGTGTCTACCTGGGCCGCCGGAAAGGACTGCACGAACTGGCTCCTGACGACCGCGCCGTGCGAGACGTCCTGGGCCAGCGTGTGATGCAGGAGCAGGAGAACAAGGACTGTAAACAACCTTCTGACCATCAAAGCTACCTCTGGTTACACATCATACACATAAACAGCGCCATGTGTGGCCTGTGGCCTCACATCCGCCCACCGGTTCGCTGTTCGAGCCAGCCGGCCAGGCGCAGTGGTCTCGTACTCTAACACTCGCACTCCGACCGGGGCCGCGCCCGGCGACAAGCCGCGGAGCGACCGAGCATCTTAAGGCTTGATGAAAAGAGCAGTGTGGGGCGGGCGGCAAAGCGGCGAAACCCTCTGTGATAGGCTGACGCCTGGAATGTCTAATCTGGAATGTCTAATCTGGAATGTCTCATAGAGCGTCTCACGGCAGCGTCGGAAACAGCGCAGCAACAATGTCTGTCCAAGCTACCTGCCAAAACAAGAAAGGTCCAAAGGGCATGCTTATGATAACCTCTTATCCTTTATATGTTGGCGCTCGCCTTGCTCGAGCCTCCTCGCGTCTGGCCGTGGGTCTCTTGGCGCTGCTGTCACTGGCGGCAGCGCAGGGCAATCTCTACGGTCCCGGCACCCCCGACAACGCCTCGTATATCCGCGTCGTCCACGCCGCCGCGGACGCGCCCGAGGCGACCGCCCTCATCGGCGGCGGCTTGAGCGGCGAAAGCCTCGCCTACGGCGAGGTGAGCGACTACGCTCTCGTCCTCAGCGGCGAGACGCCCGTAGTCGTCGAGGTTGGCGACGAGGCGCTCGAGCTCACCGTAGAGGTCGCGCCGCTGTCGTTTTACACCGTGGCGCTGGTCGGCAGCACGGAGAGCCCGGAACTTCGTCTCATCGAGGACGAGGTCAGCGACAACCTGGCCCGCACCCTCTTGGCGCTCTACAACTTCACCGAGGCGACGCTCGCTCTCAGGACCGCCGACGGCGAGACGGAGATCGTCGCCGGCGTGGGCCCCATAGCGGCGGACGGCGTCATGGTCAACCCCGTGACCGTGAGCCTGGGCGTGTTCGAAGGCGAAGAGCTACGCTACACCCTTACGGAGGTGAGGCTCGAGGCGGGCGAGGCCTACAGCGTGGTCGTCTTCGGGCCGCCTGAAGAGGGCGCCGTCAGCCTGGTGCGGGCCGCCGGCGGTGACTGAGGCGGCCGCGACCGATATGGCCGCGCTGGTGCGATAGAGTAGCCCTTAGCGCCATGCTCTTTTCGACCAACGTCTTTCTCTTTCTCTTTCTGCCGCTCTTCTTGGGGCTCTACTACCTCACCCCTTTTCGCTACCGCTCGATTCTCATCCTCCTGGCGAGCTACGTCTTCTACGGCTGGTGGCGCGTCGACTTCCTCTTGCTCTTCGTGGCGGTGACCTTGTGGAGTTACCTGGCGGGGCGAGTCATCGGGAGCAGCGACGACAGGCCCCGCCGAGCGAAGGTCGCGCTCGTCGTCGGCGTCCTCTTGAACCTGGCCGCGCTCGGCTACTTCAAGTACTTCAACTTCGGGGTCGACTCGCTCAACGCGCTCCTGGTGGGTCTGGGCCTCGAGCCCTTCACCGCCTGGCGCGTCATCTTGCCCATCGGCCTGTCCTTCTATATCTTCCAGGCGATCTCCTACGTCGTCGACGTCTACCGCAAGGACGCGCCGCCGGCGCGCAACTTCTGGGACCTGAGCGCCTTTATCGCGCTCTTTCCGCAGCTCGTCGCCGGGCCGGTCCTGCGCTACAAGCACCTGGCCGAGCAGTTCAGGCGCCGCAGCCACAGCGTGGACAAGTTTTCCGAGGGCGCCCTGCGCTTCATGGTGGGCTTCTGCAAAAAGGTCCTGATCGCCGACGCGGTGGCGCCCCTGGTCGAGGCCAGCTTCTCGCAGCCGGACCCGACGATGGCCGACGCCTGGCTGGGCGCGCTGGCCTACACCGTGCAGCTCTACTTCGACTTCTCGGGCTACTCCGACATGGCTATCGGCCTGGCCCTGATGATGGGCTTTCGCTTGCTCGAGAACTTCAACCATCCCTATATCTCGCGCTCGATCACCGAGTTCTGGCAGCGCTGGCACATCTCGCTGTCGCGCTGGCTGCGCGACTACCTCTATATCCCCCTGGGCGGCAACCGCAAGGGGGCACAGCGCACCTATTTGAACCTCATGCTGGTCATGCTGCTAGGCGGCCTCTGGCACGGCGCGGGCTGGACCTTCGTCCTCTGGGGCGGCTGGCACGGCGCCCTTTTGGCCGTCGAACGCTTCCTGGGCAACGTAAAGCTGTGGCGGCCGCTCACGCCGCTGCTGACTATTCCCGGCACGCTCTTGCTCGTCATCCTCGGCTGGGTGATGTTCCGCGCCCCGAGCGTGGGCGTGGCCGTCGAGATGTACGCCGGCATGCTGGGGCGAAACGGTCTGGCCTTCTCGGACGGGGTTGCCTGGCAGCTGCAGCCCGACCGCACGGCCGCGCTCCTCGCCGCGCTCCTGCTCATCGCCGCCGGCCCGCTCTGGAAAGGGCTCCTCGCGCGCCTGCCCGCGGACCGGCGGCTCGCCCTGGCCAACCTTCACATGAGCATCCTGCCGCTCTTCATGCTGGGCGTCATGAAGCTCTCGGCGCAGGCCCACTCGCCCTTTCTCTACTTCCAGTTCTGAGGCGGTTTTGAGGTGCCGCGCCGATGCTCCTGCTCATGCTCCTTACAGCTCTAGGCCACTCCGACCGAGTAATGCCAATTGCCTTTCGAAGTACCACAAACCGAATGGGTTTGAGGGTATGCGCGCACGCGCGCGTATCAAGCGCCGCTTTTGTGCTTGATACGCTTGGTATAAGATGGCGTGGTTTAGCATGCAACTAGGCGCCGACATCGCCAAGCTCGAGGCCGAGCGGCCGCGGGAGAGGCGCGCTCCCTGGTGGCGCCTCGTGCCCGGTGCCTTCTTGACCCTAGTGCTCGCCGCGGGCGGCTTGGCCGCACTCCTCTCGCCGGGGACTTACAGGCTGCCGGACGAGCCCATTGTGGACGGCTCCTGGGCGCAGGCCTACGAGGACAACTTCAACGAGGGCCTGCTCTTTCGCGAGCTGGCGCTGTCATCGCTGACCGCGCTCAACTACGGTCTCTTCGGTGTCGGCCTGGACGGCGTGCTCGTCGGCGAGGAGGGCTGGCTCTTTACCAGCGAGGAGTTCATGCGCTACCCGCACGAGGCGGCGGAGACGGCCTACAAGCTGGCGCTCGTCGCGGAGGTGAGGGAAACGCTCGAGACGAGCGGCAGCCGGCTCGTCGTCGCGCTCATCCCGGCCAAGGCCCGCGTCTATGAGGAGAGGCTGGGCCGAGCGCGCCTGCCCGACTACAGCCGCGCCCGCTATGAGGCCTTTAGAGAGAGTCTTCTGGCCGTGGGCGTCGCCGCGCCGGACCTCCTGACACCGCTCCTGGAGGCCAAAGCCGAGGGCCAGGTGTTCTTGCGCACCGACACCCACTGGACGCCCTTCGGCGCGCAGGTGGTGGCGCAGGCGCTGCGGCCGGCGGTCGCGGCCGCGGGCGCCAGCCTGGACCGCGGCGAGTTCGTACTGGTCGCCGCGGGCAGCGAGCCTTTCAGCGGCGACCTCTTCAACTTCCTGCCCCTGGGGCCCTGGCAGGAGCGGCTGGGGCCGCCGCCCGACAGGCTCGAGCGCGCGCGGGTGCGCGAGATCGACAGCGGCCTCGGCGACGACCTCTTCGGCGAGCTGACCATTCCCGTGGCGCTGGTCGGCACGAGCTACAGTGGCGGCGATTGGCAGTTCAGGGGCGCGCTCGAGGCGACCCTGGGCCTGAGCGTCCTGGATGCGGCGCAAGAGGGCCTGGGCCCGGTCATCCCCATGCTGCGCTACCTCGCCGACCCCGCTTTCGAGTCGCCGCCCGAGGTGGTCATCTGGGAGATCCCCGAACGCTACCTGCCGGTGCGCTACGACCTGAGCCCCTACGGTCGCGAGGGTTTGGACCGCGAGGGTATTGAAGAGGCCAGCGAGGCCTTCAGATGAAGTGGCAGGTGACGGGGCAGGTGAAGTGGCGGATGAAGTGGCGGAGGCGGGCGCTGCTTCTCCTTCTCACCCTGCTGGGCCTCGCCCACGCCGAGCCGGGCGCGCTCTTGAGCAGCGAGTTCGTGGCGCGCTACAGCGCCGCCGAGGTCGGCGAGGCGGTGGCCCGTCTCTACCCGCGGGGCACGGCGCGCGGCGTGCAGTACGCCGTGGACGGCTACTACCTGCGCTATCGGAGCCGCGACGAGAGGGGCGAAAGCGTCGAGATCCTCGCCCAGCTCTACCTGCCGGTCCTCACCGAGACGGCGTCCTTGCCCATCTACGCGGTCGCCGTGGGCACCACCGGCCTGAGCGACGGCTGCGCGCCCTCTCTGGAGCGGCCCGGCGTGAGCAACTGGGGCGACTATTCCGCTCAGGCGCTCGCCTACGCCGGCCAGGGCTATATCGCCGTCCTGCCCGACCCGGCGGGCTTTGGCGACCCGGACAGGGTCGCCCGCTACTTCGTCGCCCAGGCCTCGGCTCAGGTCCTGCTCGACGCGGTGCGCGCCGTCTACGGCTTTTTCGAGGAGGTCGGGGGCTCGGAGCTGGCCCTGCGCCCCGCCGAGGCGGTCTTCCTGGGGGGCTATTCGCAGGGCGGCAACTCGGTCTTCGCCGCGGCCGACATGGCCTCCGACTACGCGCCGGAGCTCTCGCTCAGCGGCATCATCGGCTACGGTCCCACCACCGACGTCGCCGCCATGCTGCGCGCCAACCCCTACTTCGCACCCTACCTCGTCTATGCCTACCGCGAGGTCTACGGCGAAGACCGGGTCGATCCCGGGGCGCTCCTCGAGCCGGACGTCGCCGACAGTCTGGAGGAGGACGTGATGAACCGCTGCGTGGACGTGATCTTCAGCTTTTACGGCAGCGATCCGGCGGGTGTCTTCGACAGCGGCTTTCTGGAGGCGCTCGAGGCGGATAGCTTTGGGGGCGCCTACGCCCCCTTCGGCGAGCTCCTGGCCGAGAACAGCAGCGGCCTGTCGGGCTCCTCGGTGCCCGCGCTGGTCTTTCAGGGCACCGCCGACACCATCGTGACGCCCGCCCAGCAAGAGGGCTTCGCGCGCCGCGCCTGCCTGGCGGGCGCGCACATCACCTACGTCAGCTACAGCAACGTCGAGCACTTCCAGACTCGGCAGTTCGGCTTTCGCGATTCGCTCTCGTGGATGGCTAGCCTGATCGGGGGCGACGAGCCCAGAGACGACTGCTCGAGGTTCGCGGGCGACTAGCAGCTACCCGCCGCTTTCTCCCCCCAACGTCACCAGCTCCGCCCCCGCCTCCATCACGTGAGCGGCGATCCAGATGTCATTGGACGGGATAGGGGTTCCTTTCCGTTTGAGCAGCGTGGCGATGCGCCCGAAGCGGTCGGCTGTTGTCTTGGTGACGGGTAGGAAAGATACCCGGGCATGGCTCAAAAAAGACTCGAGTTCTTCAACGTTCTTGTCGAAGCGGTTACCGTTACGAAACCCGAACAGCAACTCCCCCATAACGATAGCGGAGAGAACGAGCTGCTTCGCCTCGCGTACGCGCCTTACAACGTCGGGTTGACCGTTCACAAAGGCAGCGTAAGCGTTTGTGTCCAGTAAGAGCCTCACGACCAGAGCGACTCATCAATCGTTTCAACCGCCTTGAGTGCGATTAAAAATGTCGTTGGCTCATCGTCGCTCCACGAACCGATCAAATGATCCAGGCTATTGCCTATCTTGTCCGCGGGGCTAGGTGAACTCAAACCCGCTCCCTCACGCAACAGTAAGAGGGCAGCTTTGTTAAGAGAGATGCCGCGTCGGCTGGCTATCTCCTGAAGTTTTTCTTCGATATCGCGGTCAAAACCGCGCAGAGTGAGCTGTTTCATGTCCTTACTCCCAGTGAGTCAGGTGTTGACTCACTATACATCAAGAGGCGAGTTATGGGGTCAGTTGACCAATCAGCATGGGCTAGACGTTTCGTTGCCGTTCACCAGATGGGGCCGAGAATGATCATCTGTTCAGCCGTCGCAAAAGTTCTCTTTAGCTCAGAGCCTGAGCAGGTGCTCACATGGGTAATGGCTGACGTGTGGCAGCCTAAAAATTGCGCTTGAACCAGTTCACGAAGCCCTTGTCCTGTTCGTCGTCGCGCTCGCGTTCGCTGGCGAAGTCGTCCTCGAGCGCTTCAAAGTCCGCGGCGCTCTCGTCCTCTCGCGGCTGGACGCGCCAGGGTGTCGGCCAGGGCTCGGGAGGATAGCCCTTGCGCTCCTCGAGGCGGATCTTGGGTGCGGGTACGGGCGGCTCGCGCAGGCTGAAGTCCCAGTCCGGGTCGGCGGGCGGCGTCCGTGTGGCGCTCCTTCGCAGCGGGGCAGGCTCGGCCTCGACCGCGTCCACCTCGACCGCGTCCACCTCCTCGGTAGCGGCGGCTTCCTCCGCGGGCACGACTTCCTCGAGCTCGGCCACCCCTTGCGCCCCCTCTTGCGCCTCCTCTTGCGGCGCGCCCAGCCTGGCCTGCAGCGCGCGCAGCTCGCTTCTGAGGCCGTGCAGTTCCGCCAGCAGCGGCGACAGCGCGCGGCTCACGCTCTCCTGCACCGCGTGGGCGAGTTCCGCGTCCCGGCCCCCTGCCGCGCTCACGCCCAGGACCGCCCTGAGCGCCTCTTCGACACCCGCCTCGGGGCGGAGTTCCGTCCAGGCATGCGCCTCCAGAAGGGTCTCGAGGACATCCTCGGGGTAGAGCCGGCCCAGGCCGGGCAGCTGCGGCAGGCTTTCGCCCTGGACCCGTTCCCAGGCCAGGCCGTAGCGGCGCAGCAGGCTGGTCGATACGCCCAAGCGGCCGGCGACCTCGCTCGAGCTGTAGATTCTTACTGACTCTTGACTCACGTCCTCTGCCTCCTGGGCCCATCGGCCTTTGTGGGCATTCTACTCCCCCAAAGCTTAAGGGAGCCTGAGGCTGCGCGCTGCTGTGTCCGCGGCCGGTGTACTCCCGCGGGAACACAGGGCGGCGCGGCGCCCGTCCCTCTGCTTTAATGGAGGCGACTATGAAACAGAAAAAACAGCAGACGCGCTTTCGCACCCGCGCCGTGCACAGCGGGCAGAGGCCTGACCCGCAGACCGGCGCCCACGCCACCCCCATCTACCAGACCTCGACCTTTGCCTACGGCTCGTTCGCGCGCGGCCGGCGCCTCTTCGCCGGCGAGGAGGAGGGCTTTTTGTACAGCCGCATCGGCAACCCGACGGTCCGCGCCTTTGAGGAGAAGCTGGCCGACCTAGAGGGCGCCGAGGACGCGCTGGCCTTCTCGAGCGGTATGGCCGCGATCAGCGCGGTGGTTCTGAGCCTGCTCGAGCCCGGCGACGAGCTGGTCTTTCTGGGGCCGCTCTACGGCGGCAGCGAAGGGCTCTTTTTAGACGTCCTGCCCAAGTTCGGCGTCGGGGTGAGGGACGGCTCGGATGGGCTCGAGGAGGCGCTCGGCCCAAAGACGCGCATGGTCTACGTCGAGACCCCCTGCAACCCCACGCTGAAGATCCACGACCTGGCGCGGATCGCCCAGTTGGCCTCGGCGCGGGGCATCTTGAGCGTCGCCGACAACACCTTCGCGACGCCCTACCTGACCCGGCCGCTCGAGCTCGGCATCGACCTCGTCCTGCACTCGGCGACGAAGTACCTGGGCGGCCACGGCGACGTGATCGGCGGCGTTCTGGCCGGGCGCGCCGAACTCCTGGCCGAGGTCCGCGGCGAAGGGCTCCGGCACCTGGGCGGCAGCCTGGGGCCGGCCGAGGCCTTTTTGCTCTTGCGCGGCGTCAAGACGCTGGCCTTGCGGATGGAGGCCCACTGCGAGGGGGCGGCGCGGCTGGCCGAGGCGCTCAACGGGCACCCTCAGGTCGAACGGCTGCATTACCCCGGCCTCCCCTCGCATCCCGGCCATGAGGTAGCGGCGCGGCAGATGACGCGCTTCGGCGGCATGCTGGCGCTCGAGCTGAAGGGCGGCGAGGCGGCGGCGGCGCGCTTTTTGGACGGGCTTACGCTCTTCACCCAGGCCGTGTCGCTGGGCGACGTCGAGTCGCTGGCGACGCACCCGGCCAGCACCACTCACCAGCTCCTGCCCGAGCAGGTCTTGCAGAGGCAGGGCGTCACCGACGGCCTGGTGCGGCTGTCGGTGGGCATCGAGGACCCGGCCGACCTCTTGGCCGATCTCGAGGAGGCGCTAAAGAGGCTGGCGCTCACCCGCGTCTAGCCTCACCCTTTCCTGATGTGTCCCGAGAAGAGGTATCCCGACGAGATGTATACCGGTGAGATGTATACCGGTGAGATGTATACCCGGCGGGCCGCAGGGCTCACAACCGCTTGATGTGAAATATGCCATAGTAGAGAATGGCAAAATCCAAGACCTATACGCCGCACGCCGTCAACGCCTACGGGACCGACCTGGGCATCGTCTACTACGGTGAGCTGGGCCTGCCCGACGGACTTGCCGAAAAGTATCTCAAGGAGAAGACGGAAATCCTGGTCCAGGTCTTGGACAAGACGGTGCGCGCGCAGGTCACCGAAAAGCTCGCGGAGCTGGACGCGCAGGGCGCGCGGCTGGTGCGCTTCGAGGGTTGCGAAGGGTTTTGGAGCGAGGAGAGCCTCGGCTCCTCCTAATCGCCGACTAGTCGCCAAACTGCGGCTGCGGCGTGGCGAGGCCTGGGCGGCGAAAGAAGTAGAGGTAGAGCAAGGTCGCCAAGGCGTAGAAGACGAGCATGGCGGCGAAAAGATAGTCGAAGGCCGCCAGGCCCAGAGCGGCCTGCAGACGGCCCGAAATGCTCGAGCTCAGCGCCCAGCCCACGTTCCAGAGCGCGGTCTGCGCCAGCATGAAGGTGGCGCGTTCCTCCTCGGCGAGCCGTTCCATGGCCAGGGCGGCGAAGACCGGGTTGGCGGCGTTCATGAGCGCGCCACGCATGAAGAGGGCGACCGTCACGAGCGGCAGGAAGGGCGCGTAAGCCAGGATCAGGATGAAGGGCAGCGAGCCCCCCTGCATAAAGGCGATGGCGCCGACCTTGCCGAAGCGCTTTGCAAGGTAGGGCTGGATGAGCATGGCGAGCATCGTCGCCAGGGCGGAGAAGGCGAAGATCACGCCGATGGTCTCGTAGGAGAGGCCGAACTTGTTCTCGAGGTAGAGGTTCAAGAAGGGCATGACGCCCCCCGCGCCCAGTGAAACGAGGAGCTGGGGCAGGAGCAGCTTGCCCCAGAGCGCCCTGCTGCGCAGCTTGAAACGGCCCGTGCCCTCGCCGAGCTGCCACCTGATGCCCCGTAGCGGCAACAGGCTGAAGGCGAAAACTAGGGGAACCAGGTAGATGACCTGGCTGGGGCCGCCTAAGCGGGCACTCAGATAGCCGCCCACGAGGTTGCCGAGAAAACCCGCGCCCGTGCCGAGGGCCGCCTTCCAGGAGAACGCCGCCACCTGCTGCGGGCCGGGCACGAGCCGGGCGAGCAGCGGTGTGGTCGCGCCCATGAGGAGCGCCATGCCCAGGCCGAAGCCCGCCAGGCCGGCGAAGACGAGCGCCACGCCCGCGCCCCAAGCGATGAGGAGCGCGCCCGAGGCTGCCACGGCTCCGCCCAACCAGAGGCTGCGTACGTAGCCGAGACGGGGCATGACGAGGCTGATGGGCAGCCCGAAGAGCACCATGCTAAAGGCCGGCACGGCGTTGGCGTAGCCGATCAGCGCGCGGTCAAAGCCCAAGGCCTCGAGGTGGAAGTTGAGGAGCAGCCAGCTGAGGCTGAGGCCCATGCCCGCGAAAAAGGCGGACATGAGAATCTTGACGACGCTGGCAGAGAAGAGTCTGAGTGGGTTCATGAGTTAAATTCGGTCAAAGCTGTTAGTCCTCTCCTCGGATCATGACATACTATGTTTATGAAGCTTCCGGTTAAAGCTCTTTGGGGAAGTTGAAATGCTTGAGTCGTCTGCACCTCTTACGAATTCTGCGGTTTTTTTGACGAAACTCACGGTTCGCAATTTTAAGCGCTTTGGTGAGGTTGAGATTGAGCTAGGCAACCCAGTGGTTTTCGTTGGACCCAACAATTCAGGAAAGACCACTGCCCTACAAGCGCTTACCTTGTGGGACATAGGCCTAAGACGGTGGAACGAGAAACGTCAAGGGAAAACGACTCCAGAAAAACGACCGGGGGTTACCATCAACCGTCGTGATCTTATCGCCGCACCGGTTCCTAACGCCAGCCTACTGTGGCGCGATCTTCGTGTGCGTCTCAAAGCTGGCAGGAACAGCACTCAGAACATCAGGGTTGACATTATTGTCGAGGGTGTTACCCAGGGCAATCACTGGCGTTGTGGCCTAGAGTTTGATTATGCCAATGAGGAATCTTTTTATTGTCGGCCGTTAAGGACGGTCGCCGACGGTTCCTCACGAATGAGTGTCCCAAAAGAAGTCTCTGATATTCAGGTAGCCTTTTTGCCTCCTATGTCCGGACTCGCCGCGGAAGAACCTCGCGTTGATAGAGGGCGAATCAACGTGTTGGTTGGTGAGGGACGTACAGCTGAAGTTTTGCGCAACCTTTGCTATCAGATTATCGAGAGCCGTGATGGAGAGGCGAAATGGGAACAGTTGAAAGATAGGATGTATGCCTTGTTTGGGGTTAGCCTAAACCAACCTGAGTATATTACAGAACGCGGAGAATTACGGATGAGCTATCAGGAGGCACGGCTTGAGCTTGATCTTTCCTCTTCTGGTAGAGGGCTTCAGCAAACACTGATTCTACTAGCCTTTCTTATGCTAAACAGAAACTCCGTGTTGCTCTTGGATGAACCTGATGCCCACCTCGAGATCTTACGGCAGCGGCAGATTTATGACATCCTTACACGTACAGCTCGTCAACAAGGGAGTCAAATTATTGCCGCTAGCCATTCAGAAGTCATTTTGAATGAGGCGGCAGATCGCGATGTGGTTATTGCCTTTTTAGGCAAACCTCACCGAATAGATGACCGGGGCAGTCAGCTCCTCAAGTCGCTCAAGGAAATTGGTTTTGAACACTATTATCAGGCAGAGCAAGCGGGGTGGGTACTCTATCTTGAGGGTGCAACCGATCTGGAGATGCTGAGAGCCTTTGCCAGAGTTCTAAAACATCCTTTACATGAACAGCTTGAACGTATCTTTGTGCACTATGTTGGTAATCAACCTCAAAAGGCAAGGGATCATTTTTATGGTCTACGTGAAGCAAAGCCTGATCTGGTTGGTTTTGCTCTTTATGATCGTTTGGATCACCCCTTGCCTGCCGGCATCCTTTTTGAACACGCTTGGCAGAAACGAGAATTCGAGAACTATCTGTGCAGTGAAAAAACTTTGCTTGCTTGGGCAGAAGCTGAAGGTACCAGACAAACGGGAGGTCCCTTATTTGCCGAAGAGTGGCAGAGAATTATGAACAAAAGCATTACCCAAGTGGCGCAAGCAATGGCTACACTCGGTAAAGGTTCTCCGTGGTCGCCAGATACCAAAGTTTCCGATGATTTTCTGACCCCGCTATTCGAGAATTTTTATAAGACTCTCAAATTGCCCAACTTAATGAGGAAAACAGATTTTCACGTTTTAGCTGACCATGTACCACAAGAAGATGTGGATACTGAGGTGGCAAACGTCCTAGCTGAAATACTTCAGGTTGCTTCTCAAGCCAGTCCTCGAGGTGGGGAAAACCAAGCAACGTAATGCTGGAGGATTATTGGTTGAAGCTTGCCTTTAAAAGGTCGATCCCAATGTTTTTGACTCGTGTTTTGAGTTTAATGAACATGTAGAGAAAAGGAGAGTCCATGATGCGTTTGTACAAGCTTGTCCTCGCCCTCGTCCTGCTCATGTCGGCCCTGGCCGTCGCCCAGGAGGCCCCCGCGCTCGAGGGGGACGTCGCCCGCATCCACTACCACCGCCCGGACGGCGACTACAGCGGCTGGGAGCTGCACGTCTGGGAGGACAGCAGCGAGCAGGTGACCTGGCAGGACGGCTTAGGCATTGCCGGCGAGACCGGCTTCGGCGTCTACTGGGAGGTGGGCCTGCAAGAGGGCGCCGAGCGGGTCGGCTTCATCATCCACCGCGGCGACGACAAGGACCCCGGCCCCGACATGTTCTTGAACCTGTCCGAGCACGGCTTTGAAGTCTGGATTCTCTCGGGGAGCGCCACCATTCACGCCGCCGAGCCCGACCCCGCCGACCTAGACGCTCAAGCCGGTGACCTCGGCCGCGCCCAGGCCCACTGGCTGGCCGCGGACCTCATCGCCTGGCCGCTCGAGAACGTCCCGCAGGATGCCCGCTACGCGCTTCACTTCGAGCCTGAAGGCGACATGCTGCTCGAGGCTGGGCAGCTTGAAGGCGGCCGCGCCTTTCCGCTCGCCTCCGACCGCGAGGGCCTGCCCGAGGAGGTGCTCGAGAAGTTCCCGCACCTGGAGGGCGCGCTGGCCTTGCGCGTGGGCGCCAACGACCTGAGGCGCGTCCCCGAGTGGCTGCGCGGCCGCGTAGCCGTCTCCGTGACCTCCGGCGGCAACCTCGTGGACGCCACCGGCTTGCAGCTTCCCGGCGTGCTCGACGACCTCTACAGCTATGACGGCGAACTCGGGGTCGTCTGGGAGGGCGAGGCGCCCACGCTAAGGCTGTGGGCGCCGACGGCTAGGTCGCTGCGGCTGCACCTCTTCGACGTTCCCGACAGCGAGACGGCCACGGACGTGCTCGAGCTGGCGCGCGACGACGACGCGGGCGTCTGGAGCATCGCCGGGGACGCGGACTGGAAGGGCCTCTACTACCTCTACGAGGTCACCGTCTATACGCCGGTTACCGGACAGGTCGAGGTCAATCTCGTCACCGACCCCTACTCCGTAAGCCTGGCCATGAACAGTGCCCGCAGCCAGATCGTGGATCTCGCCGACGAGGCGCACAAGCCCCAGGGCTGGGACACCTTGGAGAAGCCCGACTTCGGCTCCTTTGCCGACATCAGCGTCTACGAACTCCACCTGCGCGACTTCAGCATTGCCGACGACACGGTGAGCCCCGAGAACCGCGGCAAGTACACCGCCTTTGGCGAAGCGGGCTCGGACGGCGTGCGGCACCTGCGCGCCCTGGCCGAGGCGGGCCTCAGCCACCTCCACCTGCTGCCCAGCTTCGACATCGCCACCATCCAAGAGGACGAGGCGCGGCAGGTCAACCCGAGCTTTTCGGAGCTCGCCCAGTTTCCGCCCGACTCCGCGGCGCAGCGCGAGATAATCTACCCGATCCGCGACCAGGACGGCTTCAACTGGGGCTATGACCCTTTCCACTTCAACGTGCCCGAGGGCTCCTATGCGACCGACCCGAACGGGCCGCGCCGCATCCTCGAGTACCGCGAGATGGTCAGGGCCGTGGGCGACCTGGGCCTGCGCTTCGTCAAGGACGTCGTCTACAACCACACCCACGCCGCCGGCCAGGACGCGCGCTCGGTCTTCGACCGCATCGTGCCCGGCTACTACCACCGCTTGGACGAGGACGGCTTCGTCACCACCAGCACCTGCTGCCCTAACACCGCCACGGAGCACGCCATGATGGAAAAGTTCATGGTCGATTCGGTGCTCCTCTGGGCGCGCGAGTACAAGGTGGACGCCTTTCGCTTCGACCTGATGGGCCACCACCTGGTGGACAACATGCTGCGCGTCCGCGAGGCTCTGGGCGGCTTGACTTTGGAAGAGGACGGCGTGGACGGCTCGAAGATCTACCTCTACGGCGAGGGCTGGAACTTCGGCGAGGTGGCGGACGACGCCCGCGGCGTCAACGCCACCCAATTCAACATGGCCGGGAGCGGCATCGGCACCTTCAACGACCGCATGCGCGACGCCGTCCGCGGCGGTGGACCCTTCGACAGCAGCGCGGACGTCATCCGCAACCAGGGTTTCATCAGCGGCCTCTTCTACGACCCCAACCTGGAAAACCCCTTTAACGACAACCCACTGACGGAAGAGGAGGCGAGAGCGCGGCTTCTCAACTACGGCGACCTCATCAGGGTGGGCCTGACCGGCAACCTGCGCGACTACAGCTTTGAAGGCCATGCCGGCGTCACCGTCACGGGCTTCGCGGTGGACTACAACGGCAGCCCCGCCGGCTACGCGCTCACGCCGCTCGACACCGTCAACTACACCGAGAAGCACGACAACCAGACCCTCTACGACCTCCTGGCGATGAAGGCCCCCGTCAGCGCCACGATGGACGAGCGGGTGAGGATGCAGAACCTGGGCACCAGCCTGGTGGTGCTCTCGCAGGGTGTGCCCTTTTTCCACGCCGGTCAGGACATGCTGAGATCCAAGTCTCTAGAGCGCGACTCCTACAACTCGGGCGACTGGTTCAACCGCCTCGACTTCTCCTATGCGACGAACAACTTCGGCGTCGGCGTCCCCACCGACATCACCGACGAGTCGCTGTGGCCGATCTTCCAGGCCTACCTGGGCAACCCTGACCTCGTTCCGGGAGGCGAAGACATCCTGCGGGCGGCGGACCACTTCCGGGAGATGTTGAACATCCGCTCCTCCTCGCCGCTCTTCCGCCTGGGAACGGCCGAAGAGGTGACGGCGAGGCTTCGGTTCCACAACACCGGCGCGGAGCAGGTGCCGGGCCTCATCGTCATGAGCCTCACGGACGGGGTGGGTGAGGCTCTAGACCCCGACCACGACCTCATCGTGGTGCTCTTCAACGCTCTGGACGAGGAGGTCACCTTCGAGGCCGAGGCGGTGCAGGGCCTCGAGCTCAGCTTGCATCCCGTGCTGGCGAACTCGAGCGACACGGTCGTGCGCGAAGCGAGCTTCGACGCGGACCTCGGCCTCTTCACCGTTCCCGCGCGCACCACGGCGGTCTTCGTGGAGGCGGCGCGCTAAAGGCCGCAAAGGTTGGGAGGGCGGCTCTTGCCGCCCTCAGCCCGAGCCCGGTCATCGCTCACCCGGCGCTTCGCCGTGGATCTCCTTGACGCGCCCCACCCGCCCGTCCTCGAGCCTCACCTTGACGCCGTGCGGGTGGCTGGCCGAAGAGGTGAGTAGCGCCGCGACCACGCCCCGGCTGAGCCTGCCCGTCCGCTGGTCCTCCTTCAAGACGACGCTGACCTCTAAGCCCGGTCTGATGTCCTTTCGCAGTCTCCCGTTCATGACTCTCCCGTTCATGACTCTCCCGTTCACAACAACGATTTTGGCAGAAACGCGCCTGGCGCGCGGTCGCTGAGAGACACGCCCCGCGGCCTATTGAGTTCTGCTTGAGTTCTGCCGGGCGGAGAGCTACCATCAGCGCTACCTCGAGAAGCGCGGTCCGGCCACCTGCCGGGCTTAGCGCTCTCGGCCCTTTTTCGTCGCCTCCGCCATGAGCCTTTGGATGCGCGGGATCATCTCGGCCGGGTTGGGGTGGAGGCCCTCCATGAGGAGCTCGTTTTCATAGAGCTGTTCGATGAGGACGCTCAGGAGGGCGTCGTCGGGATCGCTCTCCAAACGCGCCGCGAGGTTCTCTATGAGGTCGCTGCGGCGGTTGAGCTCCAAAATCTTCTTGGGCACGCCCGCGTCCTTGCCCATCAGGCGCTGGACCCGCTGCACGCTGTTGGCGGCGCCGCCGGCCGGGTTGACGAGGCGGGCGGCGCTGTCCGTGAGGACTCTGCTCTCGCGCACGTCCTCGACTCGGTTGCCCAACGTCTCCTTGACCTTGGCGAGGAGCTGCCCAAAGGCCTCGTCGGAGGGCGCCTCCTCGGTCTTTTCCGGCTCGTCTTGCTCGGGCAGCTCGAGCTCGGCGTCGCCTATGTCCTTTAAGGGCTTGTCCCCGTAGCGGGACAGGCCCATCAGCATAAAGGCGTCCATCGGCTCGGTGAGGTAGAGGACTTCTAAGTTGTTTCTCTTGAAGACCTCGAGGTGGGCGCTCTTTGAGACCACGCCGTAGTCGTCGCCCAGGAGGTAGTAGATCTCCTTTTGATCGGGCTTCATCCGCGAGAGGTAGCCTTCGAGCGAGACCCAGTCGTCCTCTTCGGTCAGGCTCGAGGGAAAGCGCAAGAGGTCCACGAAGCGCCCTGCGCTCTCGGCGTCGGTGGCGACGCCCTCCTTTAAGTACTGGCCGAACTCCTTGTAGAAGCCGCGGAATGTTTCCTTGTCTTCGGCCATCCTCTTGAACTCGCCGGCCAGGCGCCCTACCAGGGCCGCCTTGATCTTGCGGAGGACCGGGCTGGCCTGCACCGCCTCGCGCGAGACGTTCAGGGGCAGGTCCTCGGAGTCCACCACCCCTTCGATAAAGCGCAAGTAAGGCGGCAAGAGCTCCTTGAAGGTCTCCCTGATGAGCACCTTGCGGGCGTAGAGCTTGAGGCCGTATTCGTCCCTGATGAGCTTGTAGTCGCGTCGAGACGGCACATAGAGCAGCGCGTGAAACTGGATGGGCACGTCGGCCGAAAAGTGGATCGTCCTGAGCGGTGCTTGGAAGTCGAAGGTGAGCTGGCTATAAAAGGCCTGGTACTGCTCCTCTTTGACGTCCCTGGGGGCCTCGCGCCAGAGCGCGGTGCGCTGGTTGACCTGCGTCCACGCTTCGCGCGCCTCGCCGTCCTTCTCCTTCAGGTAGATGGGAAAGGTCACGAAGTCCGAGTGGGTTTTGATAATCTGCCGGAGGCGGTAGGGTTCGGCGAACTCCTGGGCGTCCTCCTTGAGGGTGATCTCGACGACCGTACCCCGCTCGGCCCTCTGGGCCGGGCCGACCTCAAAGCTGCCCTGCCCCTCCGACGACCACAAGGCCGCCTCCGCTTCGGGCCTGAACGAGCGCGAGGTGACCGTCACCTTGTCCGCGACCATGAAGACCGAGTAGAAGCCCACCCCGAACTGCCCGATCACGTCTTTGGCGGCGTCGGCCCTTTCCGCCTCCTGGAGGGCCTCGATGAAACTCTTGGCGCCCGAGTGCGCGATGGTGCCGAGGTACTGCACCATCTCCTCTCGGGTCATGCCGACGCCGCTGTCGCGAATCGTCAAGGTGCGCGTCTCGGGGTCGGCTTCTATCCAGATGGCCAGCTCTGCGCCCGGCTGGAGCACATTCTGATCCGTGAGGGCCTCGAGCTTGAAGCGGTTGAGAGCGTCCGAGGCGTTCGAGACGAGCTCGCGTAAGAAGATCTCGCGCTCGCTGTAGAGCGAGTGAATGAGGATGTCCAAAACCTGCTGGATTTCCGCTTTGAAAGGGGTGCGTTCCGATGGGTGTGGGGTCATGATGCCTCCTTGATCTTGGCTGTTAGTCTTAGCCGTTTGCCAGTAGCTGATCGCTCTGCGCGCTACCTGCCCCAGCGGGTGCCGCCACCTCAGCCCCGGAAAGCGGCCCAAGTCCTTGTCGTGACCTACTCGCTGCCGGACTCGCTGGCGAGGGCGCTTTCGCTGACGCCGGTCGGTGTCTGGCTCCGCAGCGCAGCTCTCACGGCAATCAGGATAAAGAGGTGGCATATTTACGTCAAGCTTGTGTCGAGCGGATGCTGACGCCTCGAGCCTCAGCTTCATGCCAAGGTCCACGACCTGCGCCCGCGGGTGGCTGGATGGTCTAGGATGGGCACAAGCTTGCATGAAAGGCGGTGCATGGTGGAGCAGATTTACAGCTTGAAAGTGACTCTGAGCGACTGGGAGGCGCGGGTGCGGGGCCAACCCTACCGCGTTCTGGCGGTCCCCGGCGACATGAGCCTCTACGATCTGGCCCTTGCCATCAACGGCAGCTTCGACTTCGACTTCGACCACGCCTTTGGCTTTTTCGACAACCTCAAGAACCCTTACCACGCCCGGGAACGCTACGAGCTCTTCGTGGACATGGACGAAGAGGAGCTGGGCGAAGAGGACTTGGGCGAAGAACTCGAGGAGGAGATGATCGCCGGCCTGGATGAGGACGAGCGGCTCGAGCTCGACGAGGCGCTGGAGAGGATGCAGGCGCTCACCGAGGGTCTGACGCCCGAGGAGGCCAAGGAGGCGATGATCCAAGCGAGCCTGGAGGATGTGCCGGAGACCCTGCTCGGCGCAGCGCGAAGCGTGATCGAGGACTTTCTCGGCGAGCTCGAGGAGGGGGGGGCGGAGGCGCGCGGCGTCAGGACCACGGCCGTGCGCGAGGCCTTCGCCGAGGTGGGTAAAAGGCTGCTCTACCTCTTCGACTACGGCGACGAGTGGCGCTTTATCGTGCGGCTCGAGGAGACTAAGGAGGCCGAGCCGGGGAAGAGCTACCCGCAGCTCGTCAAGGCCGTCGGCGAGGCGCCCGAGCAGTATCCCGACTGGGACGACGATGACGAGGACGACGACGAGGACGGCTAGAACGCGAGCGCCGGGCGCCGGGGGGCGATGACGCGGCGAAACGTTGCATCAGCTACATTTGTACCCTTATACTGAGCTCACGGCGTTCTAGCTGAACATCTCGTCCGCACGACCAAAGAGCCGGCGACGCTGTTCGCTGATGCTACAGCGCCAGGGAGGATGACATGGGAAATTTCGAGGCTTTTAGAGGACCGATCAGTCGGCGGCAGTTTCTTCGCTACAGCGTGGTGGGTGGCGCGGCGGCCTGGCTCGCCGCGCAGGGTTTCCCGGCCTACGCCCAAGGCGGCGGCACGATGATCTGGCTCGGCCACCAGGAGGTGGCGGGCTTGGGCCCCAACGATATCGGTCCGACCGTGCAGGCGGTGGTCATCTACAACATCTTGAACCCGCTCTTCCACATCAACCACTTGACCGAGCTCGAGCCCGTCCTGGCCGAGTCCTACGAGGTCGCCGACGACGGCCTCAGCTACACCTTCAGGCTGCGCCCGGGCGTCATGTTCCACGACGGCAGCGAGCTGACCAGCGAGGACGTCAAGTACACCTTCGACTTCTACAGCCAGGAAGGCAACACCATCGCCAGCCGCTTTTTGGGCATGGGCAGCGTCGAGACGCCCGACCCCCATACGGTCGTGGTCACCATGAGCGAGGTCAACGTCACCTTCTTGACCAACGCGGGCGAGGTGCCCATCGTGCCCGCGGGCTACCACGCCGAGGTGGGCGAAGACGTCTTTCGCACCCAGCCCGTCGGCACCGGCGCCTTTCGCCTGCGCGAGTGGCGCGCGGCGGAGTTTACCGAGCTCGAGGCCTTTGCGGACCACTTCCGGGGGGCGCCCGGGGTGGACGCCATCCGGCTCGAGGTCGTGCCCGAGGCCTCGGTGCGCTCCATCGCCCTTCAGACGGGCGACGCCCACTCCTCGGTGTGGCCGCTCCTGACCGAGGACAGCCTGGCCTTCGAGGGCGACCCGAACTTCCGCGTCACCCGCACGCTCGCCAACTCGGTCAAGTTCTTCGCGCTCAACAACGAGCTGCCGCAGTTTTCGGACGTGCGGGTGCGCCGGGCCATGCTGATGGCCTTAGACCGCGAGCGCATCATCGAAGACCTGTGGAGCGGCGCGGCCATCGTCGCCCACTCCAACCTGACGCCGAAAAATGCCTTCTACCACAACCCCAACGTGAGAACCTACGACTACGACCCCGAGCAGGCCATGGCGCTCCTAGAGGAGGCCGGCTGGACCGTGGGCGCGGGCGGCGTCCGCGAGCGGGACGGGGTGCGGCTTGCATTCACCTGCACCACCATCACCGGCGACCAAGCGCGGCGCCCCATCGCCGAGCTCGCCCAGCAGATGTTCCGCGAGGTCGGTATCGATATGCAAATAGCCGAGGCGCCCGTGGCCGCCATCTTGGAGGGGCTCACGGGCGGCACCTTGGAGTCCTCGGTCTTCAACTGGACCTTCGGCTCGACGCCCGACCCCGATCCTTCCGATACGCTTCGCAGCGGCGGCGGCAACAACTTCAACCGCTACAGCAACCCGGAGATGGACAGGCTCATCGACGAGGGCCTGCAGACCATCGACGAGGAAGAACGCCGGGAGATCTACTACCGCATCCAGGAACTCGTCGCCGAGGAGGTGCCCTTTCTCTACTTGCAGTTCGACGAGTGGATCAACGTCTTCAGCAACGATGTCCAGGGCCTGCCCGAGGAGATCTTGAGCGCCGACCCGGTCTACTACCGCGCCTATGAGCAGTCGCTCGACTAGTCGGGAGAGATAACCGCGGCATCTCCTGCCGTTTTTTGCAAGTTTCGCGGCTACCGTCCCGCCCTCTAGCCCTGCTTTTCGGGGCGGGACGCCTATGTGAAGATGCCTCTTTGAATCAGATTTGAATCAGACGTCCGAGGAGTATGTCAGCTTCATGTCGAACTATCTGCTCTTTCGCCTCCTGAAGGGCGCCCTGGTGGTCTTTTTGATCAGCCTGATGACCTTCGTCATCATGCGCCTGATGCCCGGCGACCCCGTCTTTCTCCTGCTGGGCGAGGGGCAGATCCAGATCACCGAGGCGCAGATCGCCGCGATCCGCACCCAGTGGGGTCTGGATAGGCCCTACCACGAGCAGTACCTCATCTGGGCGGGCAACCTTGTGAGGGGCGACTTCGGCGAGTCGCTCATCCGCCGGGGCGTGCCGGTCCGGCGGATGATCGTGGAGGCCCTGCCGGTGACGGCGCTCTTAAACCTCTACGCCATCGGCTTGGCCATCCTCGTCTCCCTGCCGCTCGGCATCCTCTCGGCCCTGAGGCGCAACTCGCTCGTCGACTACGCCACCTCGGTGGGCTCGGCGGTCGGCATCGCTACGCCCAACTTCTGGCTGGCGCTCATGCTGATCATCGTCTTCGCGCTGCAACTGCGCCTCCTGCCGCCCTTCGGCCTGAGGACCTGGCAGGGCTACATCCTGCCGGTCATCGTCCTGGCCACCGAGGAGATGGCCGTCCTGGTGCGCATCACCCGGAGCACCGTCTTGGAGCTCCTGCCCCAGGACTTTGTCCGCACCGCGCGCAGCAAGGGCGTACCCGAGTCCCGCGTCATGTGGCGGCACGTCGTCGCCAACGCGATGCTGCCCATCATCACCGTGATCGGCTTTCGCGTCGCCTTTTTGCTCTCCGGCACCATCATCATCGAGACGGTCTTCGCCCTGCCCGGCATCGGCCGCCTCTTCACCGACTCGGTCTTGCGCCTCGACTACCAGGTGGTGCAGTCGCTCGTCGTCCTCTTCGCCGTCCTGGTGGTGGTCGTGAACCTCCTTACCGACCTGCTCTACGCGCTCGTGGACCCGCGCATTCGGGTAGCCTGATGGCGACGGCCAGGGACTCCCTCCAGCTCGAGACGGCTAGGGCGGCCGCGCCGCCCGCCGGCCGCAGCCGCGCTCTGCGGCGCTTTTTAGCCAACCGCATGGCCGTCGTGGGGCTGGCCGTCGCCATCGTGCTCTGTCTGATGGCCGTCTTTGCCGGCGTCTTGGCTCCCCATCACCCCAGCGAGGACATCTTCCGGGGGATGCGCGGGGTGGGGCCCTCGTGGGAGCACCCGCTCGGCTTCGACCATCTGGGCCGCGACCTCCTGAGCCGCGTCATCCACGGCGCGCGCGTCGCCCTCCTGGTCGGCATCCTCTCGTCGCTTATTTCCGTGCTGATCGGCGTCGCCGTCGGCGCCGTGGCGGGTTATTTCGGCGGCTGGGTGGACGAGCTGCTCTCGCTGCTTATCGACACGCTGATGGCCTTTCCGCTGATCGCCCTCCTCATCGTCCTCGCCGCCGTCCTTGGCCCCAGCCTCACCACCACCATCGTCGTCATCGGCGGGACGGTGTGGGCGCGCTACGCCCGGGTGGTCCGCGCCGAGGTGATGAGCCTGCGCCAGCGCGACTTCGTCGTCGCCGCCCAGGCCCTAGGCGCGGTGGACCGGCGCATCATCTGGCGCCACGTCATCCCCAACGTGCTCTCCTCGGTGATCGTGCTGGCCTCCTTGCAGGTGGGCTCGATAATCATCCTCGAGTCGGCCTTGTCCTTTTTGGGCTTGGGCGTCCGCCCGCCCACCCCGACCTGGGGCGGCATCTTGGCCGACGGCCGCGCCTTCATCCTGCGCTACCCGCACATCGCCATCTTTCCAGGCATGATGATCGTCGTGACCGTCCTGGCGTTTAACTTCATCGGCGACGGCCTGCGCGACGCGCTCGACCCGCACGAGCGGAGGTAGGCGAGGAGGACGGCGCGCCCAGGCTAGGCCAATACCACCGCATAATTAAGGCCCGGTCATCGCTCAGAACCAGCACGCTTTCCGCGATGGCCTGAGCGATGAGGAGCCGGTCGAAGGGGTCGCGGTGGTGAAGCGGCAGGGAAAGGAGCGCCTCGAGGTACCAAAGAAAGACATGGGTATCAAGCAGCAGCATCATCACATGTAATCCTTGAAGTCCTCGAGCGGCAAGAAGTCATCCGACATCGTGATTTCGCCTTTGGCGCTGCCGAACCCCGAGCGCTTCTTCTTCACCTTGAGGACGAGAACGATAAGGTTCCATCTTCAGTCGTGATGATGACTTCCTCACCCGCGGCGGCTTCTTGCAGCAGCTCACGCAGGCGTTCTTGCGCTTCTTCAACGGCCACTTTCGTCACGGCTCCCCCCTTCTGGCGTCTGCTCGAGCTTATCCAGCCCTGGATCAATGGGCAATTCGGTGGGAGGTAGCCAAACCGTGCGGCCACCCAGCCAAACGGCGACAGCGTTGTTAGCGCGTTTGTGTTGCAAAAGCGCCTCGTTCACCGCCAATGCCAGCGCCCTGTCGATTGTCGTCAGGTCGGCAAAAGCTCGGTCCACCTTGTCTTCTTTCATGCATACGCCTCCTGAATCTGCTGCCAAACTTCCTTGCGCCTTACGGTGACATGCGTGTCGTGACAGGCTGCGATCAGCATAGGCGCTTTGGCCTCGCCGTTGTCGTAGAAAGCCCAGCTATTGGCCAGCGGGGCGTAGAGCGAAAAGAAGTTTTTGAGACCCGCATGGTAGCGCCGCCGGATCGTGCCTTCAGGAACATCGTGGCCTCCTAGACGCACGCGCGTTTTTACTCGAGCGATTGCCAGTTCGGCGGATGGCAACCAAAGGTAAAGAAGCTGAAA
>JALZLY010000172.1 GCA_030858465.1 Deinococcota bacterium | reverse complement strand
TACCGCGCCCAGTTCAACGTCCACCATGACAGCGACATCGAGAGCTTCGAGGACCTCCGGGGCCGAACGATTGCCTTCGTCGACCCTGCATCCGCTTCGGGCTACCAGTTCCCCTATGCGTTTCTCCTAAGCGAGCACGGCATCGACGCCGACGCCGACATGCAGGCGATCTTCGCCGGCTCTCACGACGCCGCCGTCTTCGCCGTCTACAACCGTGACGTTGACGTGGGCGTGTCGTTCGAGGACGCTCGCACCATGCTCGAGGCCGACTTTCCCGATGTCAAGGAAGAGGTGCGCGTGCTCGGCTATACCGTCGGCATTCCCAACGGTGGCATGGTGGTGCGTGCCGGCATGCCTGCCGCACTGGCCCAGAGGATCGCCGGGGCGATGATCGACATCGTCCAGACCGACGAAGGCCGGGCGCTCACCGAGGCGATCTTCAACATCACCGACTTTGCCCTCGTCGGCGACGAAAGGTACGATGAGGCTTACGCGATTGTGCGCGAGACGATGGACATCTTTGGGCGCTGAGCCGGTTTGGTGAGCTCCTAAAACACCTTGCGCGTGATCTGGAGGTCTTGGTATGGGGATCTTTTGCTAGCGGAACAGTTCGACGCCTTTTTCCTCGATTTGGACGGGGTCGTCTATCTGGGCGATCGGCCGCTGCCCGGCGCCAAGGCCGCGCTCGAGCGCCTGCGCGGGCTGGGCAAGACGCTGCGCTTCCTGACCAACGATCCGCGTCCGACGCGCTTGGAGCTCGCTCAGCGGTTAGCGGCCATGGGGATCGAGGTCCGCCCCGAAGAGGTAATCAGCGCGGGCTGGGCCACGGCCCGCTATCTCCGTCAGCACCGCCTGGACGCCGTTTGCGTTATCGGCAGCGCCGGGCTCGCCGCCGAAATCCGCCGCTTGGGCCTTGAGGTCGTAGCAGGTCCCTGCGCCGCCGTTGTGGTCGGCTGCGACGAAAGCCTCTCCTACCATCATCTCCGGCGGGCCGCTCAGCTCATCGAGGGAGGAGCCCGCTTTATCGCCACCAACGCCGACCGCTCCTTTCCCACCCCGGACGGGCCGTATCCGGCGACAGGCGCTATCGTGGCCGCCGTTCAAGCGGCAACCGGCCAACGTCCGGTGGTCATCGGCAAGCCCTATCCGTTCATGTTTCACGCGGCCCTTCAGGACTTGGACCCGGCGTTGCGGGTGGCCATGATCGGCGACAACCCGCTCACGGACATTTTGGGAGCACATCAGCTCGGCCTGACGGGCATTCTCATCGCCGAGCGGCTTTCCTCGTTCCCCTCGGCTGGCGATTTTCGCCTTGCAGACGCGACCATTGCGGATTTGACGGCCCTTTTCGATCCCCGCGTTCACGCCCGGTCTTGGGACAAACCGCGATTCTTGTGGCCCGAGCGGGTAGGAGCGGGGGTAGCCGCCGTGGTCCTGGACCGCGACAGGATGGTCCTGCTGGTCAAACGAGCGGACAACGACCTCTGGGGCTTGCCTTCGGGGCGCGTCGAGCCTGGGGAGACGGTCGAGGAAGCGGTCAGGCGCGAGGTGGCTGAGGAGACAGGCCTGGAAGTGCGCGTGGAGCGGCTTATCGGCGTTTACTCCGACCCCGCTTCGCAAGTCTTCGCCTACCCCTCGGGCGAAGTCGTCCATTTCATCACCTGCTGTTTTCAGTGCGAGGTCACCGGTGGCGAGTTGCAAGCCGACGGCGTCGAGGCGCTCGAGGCGGGCTTCTTCCGCACCGACGACCTCCCGCAAAGGCTCCTGACCATGCACCCCGAGTGGCTCGCCGATGCGCTTCGGGAAGAGGCCCCGGCCTTCATCCGCTAGAGCAACATTCGCCAGAGAAAGGACGGCATGAAAGGACAGCAGCTCGACCTGTCGCTCTACCTCGTCACCGACCGCCGCAGTGCCGGTAATCGTCCTATCCTCGACATCGTGCGCGCGGCGCTTCGCGGGGGCGTTACCGCCGTTCAGCTGCGCGACAAGGAGGCGACGACGCGCGAGACGCTCGAGCTCGGCCGGGCGCTCCGCGAGCTGACGCGCGAAACAGGCGTGAGCTTCATCGTGAATGACCGTGTGGATCTGGTCCTGGCGCTCGACGCCGATGGGGTCCACGTAGGTCAGGACGACATGCCCGCTGAGATCGCCCGGAAACTGATCGGGCCGGAGCGTGTTCTCGGCGTTTCGGCCGCAAGCGTGGCGGAGGCGCGCCAGGCAGAGCGTGACGGCGCCGATTACCTGGGGGTAGGCGACGTGTTCGGCACGCTCAGCAAGCCGGACGCGGGCAGGCCCATCGGTCTGGAGGGCCTGGCAAAAGTCGCGCGGTCCGCTGCCGTCCCGGTGGTCGGGATCGGCGGCATCACCCTCGAGAACGCTGTGTCCGTGCTGGGGGCAGGCGCTGCGGGTGTGGCGGTGATTGCCGCCGTGGTCGCGACCCCAGACCCCAAGGGGGCGGCGCGCCGGCTGCGCGAACGCGTAGATCAAAGCCAGAGGAAGCCATGAACACGTTCAGCACACGAGCCGCGGAAGCCTTGGCGAGGCTCCGTTCGGATGGCGAGCGGGTTCTGGCGGTGGACAATGGCACACCTGGCTGAGCACCCTCGCCGGCCCCTGCGGCGGCTTGCCTCAGAGGCAGGCCAAGCGTAAGCCCGGTTCATTCGGCTTGGCACCCCAGCCGGTATGGTAGAGAGCGTGCTGGCCAACGCCCTTGACAACCTTCGCCTCCTGGTGAGCCAACTCGTCCTGACGCTCGACTACCCCGGCATCGCCCTGGTGATGGTGGCGGTGGCGCCCGAGTTGGTCATGCCCTTCGCCGGTTTTCTGGCCGTGACGGGCGAAATGACGCTCCTGGGCGTCGTCGTCGCCGGCACGGTCGGTTCGGTCGTGGGCTCGACCCTTCCCTATCTCCTCGCCCGCTGGCTGGGCGAGTGCCGGGTGCGGAGCTTCGTGCGCCGTCACGGGCGCTGGCTGCTTCTCTTCGAGCGCGACTTGGACCGCGCCCTGCGCCTCTTCGACCGTTACGACCAGCACCTGGTGCTCTTCGGCCGCGCCGTGCCCGCCGTGCGCAGCCTGATCTCCTTGCCCGCCGGGCTTCTGCGCATGCCGCTCTTCAGCTTCTTGTTCTATACCGCGCTCGGCACCGCCCTCTGGAACGCCACGCTCGCCTACGCGGGCGTGCTCCTGGGTCGCAACTGGTGGCGCGTCCTGGAGGGCTTGGAGGTCTACGAGTCGCTCGTCTGGCTGGCCTTGGGCCTCATGCTGCTGGTGTTCTTCACGCGCCGGGTGCGGCGGCTCTTGGCCTCGGCCTAGCACCGCGAACTGGCACCGACCCCTCTCGACAGCGGCCCAGCTCAGCCCAGGCGCTGCCAGACGAGGCCGTAGCGGGCGCTGTAGCGGCCGCCGTTATGGGCGTCGCAGCAGGGCTTGCAGGCGAGCACCCGGCGGGTCCTGCGCTCGCGGGGCAGGGTTTGCCGGCAGCGCGGGCAGATCAATAGGTACTTGGAGACCGGCCGGGCCACCTCGTCCGCAAAGAGGCGCACGGGTTTGGCGCCGAGCCTCGAGCACAGCTCCCGCCAGCGCGGGCCGTGGCCGGCGCCGGGGCTGAGGGCGTGGGCGATCTCGTGCAGCAGCGTGTCTCTGACCTGCGCCGCATCGTTGAGTTCGGTCAGGTGTTTCGACAGGCTGATGGTCCTGTTGCCGTAGTCGCAAAGGCCGAAGCGGCGCCGGGCGCGGTCGAAGCGAAAGGTCCAGTCCGTCAGGCCGTGCTCGAGCATGAGCCGGCGCGCCAGGGTTGTCGCGAGTGCGAGATCCACCCTCTCAGACTATCAGGCACCCCGGCTATCAGGCACCCCGGCTATCAGGCACAAGTATCGCGGCCTCTCACAGCCGTCGAGCCTCGCTGAAGTAGGCAGCAGCCAAGGGACCCGGACTTCGAGACGCGGTCTCCGGGCAGCCCTGGACATCCACACCGCGACCGGGGGCGTATCCTCTAACAGGATATGGAGCTCGAGACGCAACTGCTGGACGACCTGAAAGATGGCGACGAGCAGGCACTCGCCAGACTGTACGAACACTTCAGCGCCCGCGTATTCGCTCTTGCGCTCGAGCTGCTCCAGAGCCGGGAGGAGGCCGAGGAGGTCTTGCAAGACACATTCGTCAAACTCTACCGCAAGGCGGACGGCTACCGCGCCGACCTGGGCTCGCCGCGGGCGTTTATCTACACCATCGCCCGCAACGAGGCGCTCAACCGGCTGCGGGCGCGCCGCGCCAGGCCCAAAAAGGTCGACGGCTGGGATGTACACGACCCCAGCGCGACCTTTACGGCGGCCACTGCCGACCCGCTGCAGAGCATCATGGTGGAGCGCGCGCTAAAAGAGCTCGGTGACGAGGACCGGCAGCTCGTGCGGCAGGCCTTTTTCAGGGGCTACAGCCACGGGGAACTGGCCGAGCGCACGGGGCTTCCGCTCGGGACGGTAAAGAGCAGGCCGCGCCGCTCGCTCTTTCAGCTCAGAGAGTATCTGGAGGAGGCGTGAACCACCCCGAAACGCTCCTGGACTACGCCTTTGACGCCCCGACCCAGGCACGTTGACGCCGGAGGAGACGGCGGCGGTCGAGGCGCATCTGGCGGGCTGCCCCGAGTGCCGGGCGGAAGTGCGGGGGTTGAGGGCGTCGCTGGTCGCCTTGAGCGAGTCTCTGCCGCCCATCTCGCCGCCCCCGCGGGTGTGGAGCAGGGTTCAGGCCGAGCTTGCCGAGCCGCCTCCTCTTGCTACTCTTGCTACCGAGGCCGACGCGGAGGTTTATGCCAAAGCTGGGCGCCTCGAGTCCGAACTGCTCACCCCACCACTCACCCCACCACTCACCTCATCACGGCCGCGCCCGCCGGCGCTTGCCGGCTGGCTCCTCGCCGCCTCCTTCTGTGTGCTCGCCGTCGGCGGCCTCCTCTGGGGTTACCGCGGCCAGCAGGCGCTGGTTCAGGCTTTGGCCGAGCAGCGCCTGCTGAGCCAGGTCTTGGCGCGTCCCGGCGCCCTGGCGCTCAGCCTGCCAGGCCCCGAGGGCGAACCGCTGGGCAGCGTCCTCTTGGATCCGGGCGGCGAGGCGCTCTTCGTCTTGAGCGAACCCGCGCCGCCGGGGCGCGCCTACCAGGCCTGGGGGCACCGCGGCGACGACTGGCAACGCGACCGTGACCAGATCACCTCGCTGGCGGTCAACCGGGGAACGGTCCTGGCGGTCTCCTGGAGAGGCTTCGGCTCGCTCTATCTGAGCCTCGAGCCCGCCGGCGGGAGCGCCCTACCGACTCAGCCGCTGAGCCGCGTCTCCCTGGCCGAGCTCATCAACAGACCCCCTGAGCGCCCGCTGGACATCACCAGCCCCGCGGGCGGCGCCGTTTTGAGCGCCGACCGCGTCATCGTGAGCGGCAGGCTGCAGGGCATCGTGAGCGGGTTGCGCTACACGCTGAACGGCGGCGAGGCGACCGAGACGGCCGTTTCCGGAACCCGCTTCAGCTTTACCGTCGCGGGCTTGCGGGCGGGCGAGAACACCGTCACCGTGAGCGCCACCGACGCCGCGGGCAACGTCGTCACGGACAGCGTCACGGTCAGCTATAACCCTCCTTAACCCTCCTTGAGTCGCCACTATCGAGGCCGGCTCATCATCAGCTCGAGAAGAGCGGTTACACTGGTCGCTAGCCAGAGCCGGTAGCGCCTTTCGGTGACGCGCCTTCTGACGCGTTGACCGCGTGCCAGCCGGCCCGCGCCAGACCGTTCATGCTCGAGGGGACTATAATGCCTACACCGAAAATGCCTACACCGAAGCCTACACCCACAGCCCCAGCCGCCCGGCTGCGCCCACACCCGCCTCCACACCCGCCGAGGCTTCTCCTCCTGCTCATCGGCCTCGCCGCCTTGGCGCCCGGCCTCGCCGTGGCCGGCCAACCGTCACCGGACGCGGAGGGGGCGCCCGTCACCTCGGTCCTGGTCACCAGCAATCCGCCCCTTCCCTTTCTTCCCGCCGACCCGCCGCGCGGCAGAATCTACAGATTGCCCCCCGATCTCTCCAGCGCCGCCGTGGCCTTCAGCACCGAGGGGGGACCGGTGGGGCTCGAGAGTATCACCGCAGACCCCGCCGGCAACGCCTTCGTCACCTTTTTCGACGGGCCGGACGACAGCTACCCCGGTGGCGTGATGCGCCTAGAGAGCCTCGCGCTAGGGCGCGACGGCGAGCGCTTCGAGCTAGGGCGCGACCGCGTCATGACGGGCGCGGCGGTCGGCCTCGTCGAACCCAAAGGGCTGAGCGTGATAGCGGAGCTCGAGCTGGTGCTGATCGCCGACAACAGTAACGCGCGGCCGAGCCTCACGGCCATGCCGCTCGGGGCCACAAGCCATCAGGGGGGCGACGCCGCGCCGCTCTTTAGCGTCACCGACTTCGGAGGGGCGGACGGGCAACCCTGGTGGTTCGACTACGACCCCGCGGCGGGCCGCCTGTTCGTCGCCATGACGGGCGGCAGCCTGCTCGTCTACGACGATTTTCCGGTGCTGCGCGGGGCATCCGGACCGGACCGCGTCGTCGTCCTGACGGCGGCGGACGGCTCCGGCGAGAGCGTCGCGGCCAATCTTCACGGCGTCGTCTACGTTCCTGAGGGCGACGCCGTCATCCTCTCCGATGTGGGGCCGACCACCACCGCCGACCAGCCCGGCTTCGACCGCAACGGCGCCTTGTTCGTCCTGGGGAACGCCTCCGTCGCCGCGGGGCCGACGCCCGTGCGGCTGCATGTGCATGGCCCCGCCTCGACCTTGGGGAACCCCGTCTACATCGCCTTTGACGGCCTAAACCTCTACGTCGCCGAAAAGACCAAGGACACGGTCTTGCGCTTCGACGATATCCTCGAGCACATGGGTGAGATCGACCTCGCGCCGAGCGCGGCGGTCACCGTACCGGCCCCCGAGTCGGTCTTCCTGGTTAGGGATTAGTTACAGATTAGTCACAGAGCCGCGCCAAGGCTCACCCTGAAGGTTTGACCGGCAGATTCGGCCGAGCGCCGCGGGCAACCCCGCGGCGCTCTCTTTTCAGTTCGGCTTTTCAGCTCGGCGCAGCCCGCGCCGTGCATCCGATCGCCAAGCTCGCTCGTGCGTTGCATAGACCAAGGGCGGCAAGGGAGGCAAGCTCCCCGCCCTCACGACTCCTGACGAAAGGAGGAGCAAGGTTCGGGTGCTTCGAGCGCGTCGCCTGGCGGCGACAAAGCCTTTCGACGATTGCCTTTCAAAAACGCCTTTCAAAGCTCTCGAGCAAGAATCTCACAAGCAAGACACCCAAACAAGACACCCAAGGAGGTACAACCCGATGCAACACCTACGTCTTCAACATCTTCGACGTCTTCAAGCCACCCGCTTCAGCCTCTGGGCGGTAAGCCTGCTGCTCGTTCTCATCGTCGGCGCCTGCGCCGGTCTGCCGCAGCCGCAGCCCGTCGAAACAACTCCCCAAGTCAGCGTCTCGGCGCCCTTCGCGCAGAGCGAAACCGACGAGGCGATCTACAGCGGCACCGTGAGCGAGAGCAACGTGACCGTCACGGGCAGCGCCAACAGCGCGGTCGACCGCCTGCGCTACAAACTGAACGAGACGGGCTGGGAGGACGCCGACCTCTCCGCTAGCGACTTCAGCTTCCCCGTCAGCGGTCTCTTGGAAGGTTCGAACACCGTGGCGCTGCGCATCGACGGCGAGGACGGCTCGATCGTCGTGATCGTCATCGTCATCATCTTCGACCCCGGTGACGGCGCCCTTCCGGTCGTCAACCCCGACCCGAACCCGCGGGACATGGTGGCCTTGACGGCGGATAACACCCTGGTCTTCTTCAACTCCGGCGCGCCCCAAGACACCGACACGCTCCCCGTGAGCGGCATCGAGGGCGCCCTCTTGGGCATCGACTTCCGTCCCGCCGACGGCCGCCTCTACGGCCTCTCCTCGACCAACAGGCTCTACAGCATCGACACCGAGACGGGCGAAGCCACTGAAAAGAGCCGCCTCTCGGAAGGTTTTGAAGGCGGCGCGATGTCCGGCTTCGACTTCAACCCGGTGCCCGACAGGTTGCGCCTGACCGCCAGCAACAACCAGAACTTCAGGGTCAACGTCGACACCGGCGAGGTTATCGTCGACGGCACGCTCGCCTATGTTGACGGCGACGACAACGCCGGCGCCGAGCCCAGCATCACCGCCTCGGCCTACACCAACGCCTTTGACGGCGCCGAGGAGACCGAACTTTACAACATCGACGCCGAGCTCGATATCCTCGTCCTGCAAGACCCGCCCAACGACGGCGGCTTGCAGACCGTCGGCCCCTTGGGCGTCGACTTCGCCGCCGAGGGCGGCTTCGACATCGTGACGGTGAACGGCGACAACCTCGCCTACGCCGTCTCCGAGTCGGCCCTGTTCGCGGTCGACCTCACTACGGGCGCGGCGACCCCGTTGGGCATGGTCTCCGGCGGCCCCTACCGCGGCCTCGCCGTCGTTCTCCCGAGCGCCGACTAGGAGCTCCCGGCACGCGTCGCGTGCCGTAGTCGTAAAGAGTAGCCGCACAGAAACGCCAAGGCACGAGCCATCAAAGGCTTGCCTTGGCGTTTTCATATGCCGTGCTGGCTAGAGGCCGCGTCCGCCCTGTTCGAACCGCCGCTCGCTTGGGCAATTCGTGTTAGCCTTTCAGGCATAGGGGACGAGGTGTGACGGACAGAGATCGGCTAAACCCCACGGTTCATGGACAGCCACCCTTGCCGCTGCTGGTCGTGCTCTCCGGGCCGTCCGGGGTCGGCAAGGACAGCGTCTTGATGCGTATGCGCGAGCTCGGCTTTCCCTTTCACTTCATCGTGACGGCCACCGACCGCCCGCAGCGGCCGGGCGAGATCGGCGGCGTCGACTACCACTTCGTGACCACCGAGCAGTTTGAAAAGATGATCGCCGAAGAGGAGCTGCTCGAGTGGGCCCGGGTCTACGACGACTACAAGGGCATTCCCAAGTGGGACGTCCGCGGCGGCTTGTCCAGCGGCAAAGACGTGATGCTGCGGATCGACGTCCAGGGCGCGAGGACCGTCAAGAGGCTGGCGCCGGAGGCGGTGCTCATCTTTCTGGCGCCGAGCAACATGGACGACCTGCGCCAGCGCCTGCAGTGGCGGCGCACCGACTCGCTCGATCAGATCGAGCAGCGCCTGGTCAGGGCCACCGGCGAGATGGAGCACATCGGGCTCTTCGACTACGTGGTGATCAACGCCCCTGCCCAGCTGGACGCGGCCGTCGGCCAGATCCGTTCGATCATCGCCGCCGAAAAGCAGCGCGTGTTCCCGCGCCGGGTGAGCCTGTAGGCCGCCCTGGCGCCTTGGGTGCCTCTGTTCGCCCCTCGAGCCGGCCAGTGAATGACGCGCTCGACACGGCAGTGGGCGAGTTTGAGAGTATCATTACGCGAAGCGGGCGCCAGACGACGCCCGGACGAAAGCAGCGACGACACCGAGGCTTTCTTGTAGAGGAGAAGACCATGGCCCAAGAAGGAATCGACACCCTGCTGTCCCTGACCGACTCGCGTTACCGCCTGTCGATGATCACCGCTCGGCGGGCGGCCCAGCTCAAGACCGGCATCCCCAGCATCCTCCCGCCCGAGGAGCGGCCCAAGACGCGCAACACCGTCACCATCGCCATGAAGGAGGTGGCGACGGGAAGGATCAAGTGGGGCGACGACCTGCCGACCATCGACGAGATCCGCCACGAGATCGAGCAGGAGCGGCGCCGCGAGGAGCGCCCGAACTACAGCGTCTCGAGCGAGGACGACGAGTAAGGAGCCGGAAGAGGCGCCTTGAGGCCAGGAGCCTCATAAAAGTCACGGCATGAACGTTACAGCATGAACGTTACAGCATGAAAGTCACGGCATGAATATCGTGGTCGCCGCGACGGGCGGGGTGGCCGCCGTCAAGACGCCGGCGCTCCTGCGGCGCCTCGCCGAGGCGGGGCACGGGGTTCGCGCGGCGGCGACGGATGACGGCTACCGTTTCGTCACCCCGCTCTCCCTGGCGGTCGCCGCCGGGGGGAGCGTCTTTGACCGCGCCGCCTGGTTTAGTCCGGACGGCCGCGCCCTGCACCTCGAGTTGGCGCGCTGGGCCGACCTGCTGCTGGTCGCGCCGGCCAGCGCGGACGCGCTCGCCAGTGCCGCCACGGGCCGCGCCGACGACGTGGTCTCGGCGCTCGTCTTGGCCGGCGTGCCGCGGGTGGTCTGGGTGCCGGCCATGAACACCGCCATGTGGGCGCACCCGGCGGTTCAGGCCAATGTGCGGGCGTTAGAGGGCTTCGGCCACCGCTTTCTCGGTCCCGCCACGGGCCCCCTGGCGGCCAAGGGCGAGGGCAGCGGCGTCGGCCGCATGGCGGAGCCCGAGGACATCGTGCGGGCCCTGCCGGGTCTCCTGGAACAGCGCGACCCGGGACGCGATATGGAAGGTTTGCGCGTCCTGGTCTCGGCCGGGCCGACGCGGGAGTTCTTGGACCCGGTGCGCTTTCTCTCCAATCCGAGTTCGGGCAAGATGGGCTACGCCGTCGCCGCGGCGGCGCGCGACCGCGGCGCGGCGGTCACCCTGGTGAGCGGGCCTACCGCGCTGCCGGAGCCCCACGGCGTCGCCGTTCATGAGGTCGAGTCGGCCGAGGAGATGCTCGCCGCGCTCAAAGAGCACTTCGGCGCCTGCGACCTGCTCGTCATGACCGCGGCGGTGGCGGATTGGCGGGCGGAGACCATGCTCGCTGAAAAGCAGCCCAAAGAGGGGGAGAGGCAGACCTTGGCTCTCGTCCGCACCCCCGACATTCTCGAGACCCTCAAGGAACGCAAGGGGCGGCAGGTGGTGGTGGGCTTCGCCATGGAGACGCACCAGGGCGTGGCGCGGGCGCAGAGCAAAGCGGCGCGCAAGGGCCTCGACTTCATCTGCCTCAACTATCCCGCCCAGGCCGCCACGCCCTTCGGCGGCGACGACAACGAACTCACCCTGGTGTGGCCGGACGGCCACAGCGAGGCCCTAGCGCGCACGAGCAAGCGCGCGCTGGCCGAGGTGATCCTGGACCGGGCGCTGGCGAGCCGCTGACGTGGCCGGTCCCTTCGTCGCGGTTGCCCAGGCAGGCCGCGGGCCAGGGGTGCCGGGATGTATAGCATTTTGAATAAATTGATGTATAATTATCGCATGCCAAGCAAAGACTACCGCCACCGCCTCATCGAAGAGCTCGTCGAGACCGAATTCATCTCGACCCAGGCCGAGATCGCCGAGCACTTAGGGAACCGCGGCATCAAGGTCACCCAGGCGACCATCAGCCGCGACGTCAACGAGCTGAGGCTGATCCGCCTGCCCGCCGGCGAGGGTCGCCACCGCTACCGCTCCACGCCGCTCATGCTCCAGGAGGACGTGATCGGCGAGCTGCGCGACCGCTTCCGCCTCTTCGTGCGCGACCTGGACCGCGGCGACAACATCATCGTGATCCGCACCGACGAGGGCCACGCCTCGGGCATCGCCTTTGTCATCGACAAGCTCGAGCGCGAGGGCATCGTCGGCACCCTGGCCGGCCAGAACACCATCTTCGTCATCGCCAGAAGCGGCGACGCGGCCGAGGGGATTCTGGACGAGTTCGAAGGCTTGCTCGAGTAGGTCCGGGGCCCAGTGGCCCTAAGCATAGGTCCGGGGCCCAGTGGCCCTAAGCTCTCAGCCGGCGGTGCGGTTCGTGCTCGACGGCCCGTGCGCGAGGCTGCTCCAGGCTGCCGTTCTCTCTGGGCGTCCGGTTTCTCATTCGGCAGGTGATAGACCGCAAAGGTGATACCGTAGGGGCACGGAGGTTTGGATGCTCGTCTTGCGAACTTTTCTCGTCGCGCTTGCGCTCATGGCTACGGCGCCGGCCCAGGAGGCGCGGAGCCTCGTCGTCTACCCTTTTACCAGCCAGGAGACCCTGCTGGGGACGGCCGTGGCCGACAGGCTGGCGACAGCCCTGACCACGGCCCTGACCACGGCGCCAAGCCCGGCGCAGGAGGGCCGCCTCGAGGTCATAAGACCCGAGCTCACGCCGCTGCTCGTACCCCTCTTGGCGACCGGCGAGGGCTTTGTCAGCCCGCTCGCTTTTCTCGACACGCCCTTCGAGGCGGCCTCGGCGGCCGGCGCGCAACTCTTGCGGGGTGCTTTTGGCGCGGACGCGGCGGTGAGCGGCGAGGTCTTCGTGCGCGACAGCCGCCTCGAGCTGCTGCTCTTCGTGGCGACGGCGGAGGGTACGCGCCGCTACCACTTTCAGGCGCCCCCTGCGGCGCCGGGGACGCTGGCGGCCGGGGCGGCGCGGGTGATAAGAGAGGCCCTGGACCTGCCTCCCGCCCCGGGAGCGGCCGGGACGGACTTCGACCTCTCGCTCGACCTGTCGACGGCCTACGGCGATTACGTGCGGGCGCTCGTGCTCATCGGCGCGGGTTTTGCCGGCGACGCGACCGAGGCGCTCGAGCAGGCGCTGGAGGCGCCGGAGGCCGAGCCGGACTGGCAGACGCTCTTGGACGAGATCCGCACCGTCCAGGAGGGCGGCGAGGCCCCGGAGTCCTACCTGGGCGCGGCCTTGGCACTCAGCCTCGGTGATGTGAGCGAGGCGCGCGCCGAGGAGGCCTTTGCGCGGCTGGCCGAAAGCTCGGGGCTTCCCGTCCCGAGCCTCTGGGTCGCCCTGCTGCGCCGCAGCCAGGGTGACTCAGAGGGCGCCGACGCGGCCTTCGAGGCAGCGGCGGGCTACCCCTTCGGCGCCGCGGCGCGGGCTCTGCATCTGGCGGACCAGGAGCCGGAGCGCGCCCAGGAGGCGCTCGCCGGCTTGGGCGAGACGCCGATGGCGGCGACCTTGGCGGCCAGCCTGGCCGCGGGCGTGCTCGGCGACTTGGACCTCGAGGCCAGGCTGACCGAGAGGCTCGGCCGTCAGGCGCCGACCCTGCTCTACGCCTTTGAGCGCCGCTCCTTTATCGCCTTTGACCAGGACGACGCCTTGGCCGCCGCCCGGGCCCTGGTGGTGGCGACGCGGCTGGCGCCACAGAGCGATCTCTACTGGACCAACCTGGGCTGGGCCTACTACCTCCTGGGCTTTTTGGAGCGCAGCGAGGAGGCGAGCCTCCGGGCTATCTCGCTAGATGACAGTCAGGTCATCGCCTGGTACAACCTGGGGCTGGTGGAGACCGTGACCGGCCGGCTCGCGGAGGCCATGAGCAGCTACGACGCCGCGCTCCTCCACGACCAGGGCGTCAACGCGGAGTCCATCGAGGACTTGGAGGCGGCGCTTCTCCTCTACCCGGACGAGCCCGGCGTCCACTTCGCGCTCGCCAGCCTCTACGCGGCCGACGGCCGCCGGCAGGAGGCGGTGAGGCAGTTCGGGCGCTACCTCGAGCGGGGCGACGACCCTACCTTTTTGGCTCAAGCCGGGAGCCGCATCGAGGTCCTGAGCGCGCCGGCGCCGGCTATCGCGCTCGGCGAGGGCAGCCTCAGCCTGCGCCCCGGCGGGGCCGCCGAGACGGTCTTCCGGCAGGGCGACCGCCTCTTTGCCGGCCTCGAGCTGACCACCGACGGCTTCGAGCTGCCGGGCGACCTGAACGTCGGCCTGCGTCTCTTGGACGCTGCCGGCAGCG
>JALZLY010000171.1 GCA_030858465.1 Deinococcota bacterium | reverse complement strand
GTGTCATCTCACGCAGTATCATCTTATAGGGAGAACCGCCATGAAGAAGAGACTGAATCCGCTGCTGCACTGCTCGCGTCCGTGGCTGCTAGGGGTCGTCCTCCTGCTGATCGCGCTAGGGAGCGCTCAGGCCCAGGACGAAGAGGTCATCGTCATCGGCCACGCCGAGATCGCGGAATCTTACGATCCCGCGCACGCCTTCAACCCGACCAGCGGCATGGTCCACCGCGTCACCTACGACACCCTGGTGACCTTCCCGGATGCGGACGCAAGTTCTATCGAACCTCTGTTGGCGCAGTCTTGGTCCATTTCCGAAGACGATCTCGTTTACACCTTTGAGCTGCGTGACGATGTCACCTTCGCCAATGGCGACCCCTTGCAGGCCGAAGACGTAGTTTTCTCCTTCAACCGGCTCAAAAATACCAGGGCCCAGCCCTCCTTTCTCGCCGATCCCATTGTTTCGGTCGAGGCTGCCGATGACCTCACCGTGGTCCTCACCCTGACGGCGGCGCGTCCCTCGTTGCTGGCGGAGCTGACCAACAGCGCCTTCTCGGTCGTCAATGCCGAGCTTGTCCGGGAGAACGGCGGCACGGACGCCGAAGACGCCGCCGAAACGGACGCCGCCCTGGACTACTTGAACCAGACTTCGGCGGGTACCGGTCCCTATAGGCTCGAGAGCTGGACCCCCCAGGAACGGACGGTCCTCGTTCGCAACCCCGATTACTGGGGCGAGCAGCCCTTTTTCGACCGGATCGTCATCGTCAACATTCCCGAGGCCGCCACGCAAAGGGTCGCCTTGGTGTCGGGAGACATCGACCTGGCGACCGACCTGACGCCCGATCAGGTGGCCGGTCTCGCGGGCAATGAAGACATTGACATCTACCTTGGGTCCGGCACCTGGACCCACTTTCTCCTCATGAACCGCGATCCCGAGGTCGGAGGCCTGCTGGCTGACCCTCTCGTGGCGCAAGCCGTGCGGTACGCCCTGGACTATCAGGGCTACCGCGACCTGTGGGCAGGCAGCGTTACGCCGGGCAGCAACATGTGGGTGGGCCTGGCCGGCGCGTATGCTCAGGATAAGGCCCTCGAGCGCGACCTCGACCGGGCTCGTGAGCTCCTGGCGGAGGCCGGTTACCCTGACGGCTTTGAGATCACGCTGCAATATCCCGACTTGACCTTTGCCGGGGTCAACCTCAGCACCAACGCCCAAAAGATTCAAGCGGACTTGGCGGAGGTTGGTATTGCTGTCAGGTTGCTCCCCGGCGAGGTCCAAGTTGCGCTCGAGGGCTACCGGAGCGGCACCCAGGGCTTTGCCTACTGGTTCTGGGGACCCGACAAGCTCGACCCGGTGGATTTTCTCGAGTTCCTGCCCGGCGGCAAGGTCGCCACGGAACGCGCCCGCTGGACCGAAGACGGGGTCGACGAGGAGATCCTCGAGCTGATCGCCAGAGCCAACGAAGAAACCGATCTTGCTGCCCGCACCGAAATCTTCGACCAGCTTCAGGATTTCGCACAGCAAAACAGTGCCTTTGCGCCCTTTAACGTGCCCGCCATCCAGACGGCCTTCCGCGCCGACATCGAGGGCTATGTCTGGCATCCGCAGTGGAGTGTGGACCTGTCTTTGCTGAGCCGGTCGCGCTAGAGCCATGAGTTAAGGGAGCGCCCGCTCCCCCAAGCCCCTCCATGCCACTCTACAAGTACATCTTCAGGCGTATCCTGTTCGCGATTCCCCTGATCCTCGGGATCACCGTCGTCGCTTTTCTCATCGCCAACGCCATACCGGCGGACCCGATCAACGCCAACCTGCCGCAAAACGCCCTCGGCAACGAGCGACTCGTGACCGCCTTCCGGGAGAAGTGGGGTTTGGACAGGCCCCTGCACATTCAGTACCTCACCTATCTGGGCAACCTGCTGCAAGGTGACATGGGCGTGTCCGTCAAAACCAGAAACCCGGTGCTGAATGACATCAGGCAGTTTCTGCCGGCGACCGTCGAGTTGGCGACCATGTCGATTGTTGTCGGCCTGTTGCTGGGGATAAGCTTCGGGGTGGTATCGGCGGTGTGGCGCAATTCGCCCCTCGACTATCTGGTGCGCATCTTTGCCCTGATCGGCGTCAGTTTCCCGGTCTTCTTGCTCGCCCTGATCGGCCTGTCCGTGTTTCACGCCCACCTTGGCTGGGTCGCGGGTCCCGGCAGGCTGGGCTTTTTGGTGAACAGGCCGCCCCAGGTGACTGGCCTGTTCACCATCGACAGTCTGCTGGCGGGTCAGTGGGCGACCTTCCGTGACGCCGTCTCCCACCTGATCCTGCCGAGCCTGGTCCTCGGCGGCTACGTCTCGGGCATCATCGCTCGCATCACCCGCTCCTCGCTTCTGGAAGTTCTCGGCACCGATTACATCCGTACTGCTCGAGCCAAAGGACAGCTCGAGCCCCTGGTCGTCTTGCGGCACGGGCTCTCGAACGCCCTCATTCCCGTCGTCACCCTGTTGGGTGTGCTCTACGGCAACCTGCTGGCTGGCGCGGTCCTTATAGAAGCCATATTCGCCTGGCCCGGCATCGGCCGTTACGCCTTTCGGGCTTCGACCTCGCAGGACTTCCCGGCCATCATGGGCGTGAGCATGCTCATCGCCTTTATCTATGTCATCGCCAACTTTATCGTGGACATCCTCTATTTTTTCCTCGATCCTCGCATCAGGTACAGCTGACGCCGTGATGATCAGGCCAACCGAAACGCTTAGGGCTGGGCCGGCGGGCTCAGCCTCACGTAAACGCCTCAGACAACTAGGCAAGCATCCGGAGGTCATCGTCGCTCTCGTGGTGGTGTTCACGTGGTTTGCGATCGCCTTGTTCGCACCCCTGCTCGCCCCCTTTCACCCGCTCGAGCAGAACATCACGCACCGCCTGCAGCCTCCAAACGACGTCTATCGCTTGGGTACCGATGAACTGGGCCGAGATATTCTCAGCCGCGTGCTCTACGGCGGGCGGATAACGATACCCGCGGGCCTGGCCGTCATCCTCATCAACAGCGTGATCGGTTGGCTTATCGGCGCGCTTGCCGGCTTCGCGGGAGGACTGTGGGACGAGGTCATGATGCGCGTGACCGAACTCTTCATGGCCTTCCCGACGATTATCCTGGCGATGGCCGTGACCGCCGCGCTGGGCCCGGACATACGCAACGCGGTCATCGCGCTCGTCCTCGTTCGCTGGACGGACTACGCCCGGCTGACCAGGGGCCTCATCATCGAAGCGAAGAGCGCCGAATACGTCGAGGCCGCCCGCAGTCTCGGCGCCAAGAACCGCTATCTCCTCTTCCGAACGCTCCTACCCAACAGCGTCGCTCCGGTCGTCGTCTACGGCTCGCTCGATATCGGCAACGCCATCCTCCTCTTCGCGGGGCTCAGCTTCCTGGGGCTGGGGCCGGAACCCTCCTCACCCGAGTGGGGGCGGATGATCTCCATCGGGATCAACTTTTTCGACCAGTGGTGGATGTGGCTTTTCCCCGGCCTCGCCATCGCCAGCCTCGTCATGGCTTTCAATTTTATCGGCGACGGGCTGCGCGACATGCTCGACCCACGGACGCGCTCCTAGGTTCGTGAACGGATATAGCGCTGAGCGCGCATACGCTATGATTCGTCAATGAAGCTCGACTACCTCGACAACGTCATTATCGGCTGCTGGCAGCTTGCCCAAGGGCACAGCAGCCAGCAGCTCGTGGGCCTGGAGGTGCTGGAAGCCTATTATGAGGCCGGCTTTCGCGTCTTCGACTGCGCCGACATCTACACGGGCGTGGAAGAGCTGCTGGGAACGTTTATCAGGACAAACAAGCTCAGCCCCCAAGACATCGCGGTTCACACCAAATACGTGCCTGATCTGGTCGCCCTTTCCTCGCTGAGCCCACAGCAAACCGAGCGGGCGATAGACAGGTCGCTCGCCCGCTTGGGGCTCGAGCGCTTGGACCTGGTGCAGTTCCACTGGTGGGATTACCGGGTGCCCGGCTACCTCGAGACCTTAGACAGCCTGGGCGACCTCAAGCAAAGGGGCAAGATACGAGAAATCGGCCTGACCAACTTCGACGCCCGGCACCTCGAGGAAATCATCGCTCGGGGCATCTGTGTCGCGTCGCTGCAAACGCAGTACTCCATCCTCGACCGTAGACCCCAAGGGCGCCTTGCCGGGCTCGCCAAGGACCACGGTATCGCCCTGCTCTGCTACGGAAGCGTCGCGGGCGGGCTGCTGTCCGAGCGTCATCTCGGCAAGGAAGCGCCGCAAGAGCCCTACGAGAACAGGTCGCTCGCCAAGTACATGCTCATTCTCGAGGAGATAGGTGGCTGGGACGCGCTGCAAGACCTGCTCGAGGTGCTCGGGGAAATCGCGGCGGCAAGACATACGGACGTCGCCACCGTAGCCTGCGCCTACTGCTTGCAGCGAGAGGCGGTGCGCGCCTGCATCGTCGGCGTGAGAACTGTAAACCATCTCGCACAACACCTGGCGCTTCGTGACGGCCTCGAGCTCTCCCCAGGTGACCTCGGCAGGATAGAGAGCGTAAGAACCAGCTTCGCGGAGGTTCCAGGCGCGGCCTACGAACTCGAGCGTGATAGAGACGGCAAGCACAACAAGATCATGAAGTTCAACCTGAACCAAAACCAGCCCTGATGCCTAAGCCCCTGATGCCTAAACCCCTGATGCCTAAGACAAGGACATTCAAGCTCTACGATCTCAAGGTAGAGATCGTGAGCGTCAAAAAGGGCCTGGAGGACATCTGTAATCATCACGTGGGTGACTACTTCGAGCTGTCCGGGGAAAACCTGAGCATCCCTGCGGGCAAGACCTTCAGCATGTACGCTCTGGCGTCGGTGCTGCCCTTATTGCCCGCCAAGCAGCGCGTGACCGATGAGAACGACTGGATGACGATGGATGATCGGGTGATGTGCCCGGACCCCAACTGCGAAGCGGTGATGAAGGTCATGCGAACCGGCGTCCGGGAGTTCAAGACCGAGGACGTCACCCTTATACCCAAAAAGCTCTCTTGACGGGCCTGCGCGCGGGCTCATAAGCTCGGCGGCTGGCCTTCACATTCGGCCTTCACATTCCTGGTTCTAACGGAATCTGTTGCTCGAGGTGGAGTTGACGCACGGGTGTTGCGCTGTAGAAAACCGTAGTCCGACCAGAAGCATGACCAGTACGGTATTGCATGACAACCAACGTCATTTTGCCATTCTTCAGATGGGCTTATGAGCTATGTTATTGGTACTCAAAAATGTCGTTCTAGACGCAAAGGCTTGGTAGCAACAGAAAACGTTA
>JALZLY010000170.1 GCA_030858465.1 Deinococcota bacterium | reverse complement strand
TCCGTAACCCCTTCCGCTTTCACGTCGACCCCGTGACGGGCTGGGTACTCGTCGGCAACGTCGGCCAGGACGCCAGCAACGATGACCTCGCCAGAGGCCCCGCCGGCTACGACGAGTGGTACATAGTCACCGAACCGGGTCAGGTGGCCGGCTGGCCCTTCTGCACCGGTCCGGCCGAGCCCTTCGTCGACTACGACTTCGAGACCGAAGAGGGCCAGGGGCTCTTCGACTGCAGCGAGGCGATTCCGGCCGTCATCTGGTACAAGTACGCCGAGACCGAGCAGTTCCCCGAACTGGGCAGCGGCGGGCGCAACGCCCAGGCCGGACCGATTCTGCGCGAGCCGGAGCCCGACGCCCGCTATCAGTGGCGCGAGGAGTACCTGAACAAGTGGTTTATCTACGAGTGGACGCGCCACTTCGTCAAGATGGTGACACTGGGTGAGAATGGAGGCGGGGACGGCACCGAGCTGCCCGAGCTGCACAGCTACACCACCATCGGTGCGCCGGGCGAGTACGGCCAGGTGCCGCGGCCGGACGTGGTGATCGAGGACTTCATCGAGGGCTTAAGCCGGCCCATGGACCTCACCCAGGCTCCCGACGGCGCCCTCTACCTGCTCGAGTACGGCATGGGCTGGTTCGAGGCCAACGAGGACGCCAGGCTGAGCCGCATCTACAACAAGACCGCGGCGGCGCCGCCCGTGGCTATGGCCTCGGCCGAACCCAGCTCGGGCCAGGGGCCCCTGACCGTCCAGTTCTCCGCCGAGGGCTCCTTCGACGTCGACGGCGACGGCATCACCGCCTTTGAATGGGACTTCGGCGACGGCGCCACCAGCACCGAAGCCGACCCCACGCATAGCTACGCCGAGGACGGCGAGTACCAGGCCAGCTTGCGCGCCACCGGCTCTTACGGCACCGTCGGCGAGTCCGATCCCGTAGTGGTCGTGGTCGGCAACACCGCCCCGGAAGCAGAGATCGCCCGGCCCCTAGCCGGCGCCATCTTCGAGCAGAATCAGACGGTGACCCTGGAGGGCGCGGCCACGGACGCCGAGGAGGGCGAACTGGCGGCGGACAGCCTCGAGTGGGAAGTCGTCGCCCGGCGCATGGTGGGCGGCGAGGCGCAGGAGGAGACGGTGCTCAGTGTGACGGGAGCGTCGGCCGAACTCGACCTGGGCAGTCTGGAGGCCTACGATTGGCACGGAGCGGTGGCTTACTTGGTCCGTCTGACGGCCACCGACAGCGAGGGCCTCTCCGGCACGACCGAAGCCCGGCTGCGCTACACCAGGTTGCAGGCCCAGCAAGCCGATCAGAGCGCAGGCGCCCAGCTTCAGAGCACCCGCGACCAGGACGGCGAAGAGGACGCGGTCCTCAGCCGCTCGGGCGATTACCTGGCCTGGCAGGAGGTCGACGTGACCGGCCGCGGCCCCGCCTTTGTGCGAGTCGATGCCGACGCAGACGGCAGCCTCGAGCTGCGCACGGGCGGCCCCGAGGGCGACACCCTGGGCAGCGCCGAGGTGACGGGCGGCGAGGGCTGGCAGACGGTCGCCATTCCCTTCGGCGCCCTGGAGGGCCCGCAGGACCTCTACCTCATCGCCCGAGCGGCCGAGGGTGACGAGATCGGCGTGTCGATCAACTGGCTGCAACTGGTAGGTCCCGGTCCTGGGCAGTAAGCTTGCCCAGCAGATCAAACCCAGCCTCGAGGCAGGCGTGAAAGATGTCATGAGAACCAGCCCTCAAAGGACAGTACATCTTTATAACGAAAAGACGAGGTACAGGCATGCGCACGTTTAACAAACTACTGCTGACGGCGTTGCTGGTCGTGCTGGGAGGGCTGGTGGCCCTTGCCGGTGCCCAAGCGACTACAACAGGGACGACCGAGACGGCGACCGAGACGGCGACCGAGGAGGCGGAAACACCCCGGATTGACCTGCCCGTGGCGGTGCAGCTCTACAGCCTCCGCGACTTCGGAAGCTTCGAGGAGCAACTTCGCATCGTGGCCGAAGCGGGCTATCCCGCCGTCGAACTCGTCGGCACCCATGGCCTGAGCGCTGACGAGATGCAGACCTTGCTCGTTGAACACGACCTCCGCGTCGTTTCCGCCCACTACGGCTTGGACGACCTCAGGAACAACTTAGACGAGATCGTCGCCTTCAGCCACACCGTCAACAACGACACCATCGTCATGCCCTGGCTGCCCCAGGACATGCGCCCGGATAGCGTCGAGGGCTGGCAGGAGCTGGGACGCGAGCTCGATGAGATCGGCGTGCGCCTGCGCCAGGAGCGCATGCTCTTCGCCTACCACAACCACGATTTCGAGATGGCGGAGTTGGGCGGGCGGCTGGCCTTGGATTGGCTGCTCGAGAGCAGCGACCCATCCAACTTGTATCTGCAACTCGATGTAGCCTGGGTCGAGCGCGGCGGCCAGGACCCGGCGGCGCTTTTGACGCAGTATGCCGACCGCCTCATCAGCGTCCACGCCAAGGACGTGGCGCCGGAGGGCGAAGCGCAGGATGAAGGCGGCTGGGCCGACGTCGGCCAGGGGATCGTCGACTGGCAGCAGGTCTTGCCGGCGGCACGAGGCGCCAACGTCGTCTGGTACATCGTCGTGCACGACAACCCCAGCGACCACGAGCGTTTCCTGCGCCGCAGCCTGGAGTTCCTGAGCGAGCACGCCGATCTCTTCACCGCCGCGGCGGAGACGACGCCGGAGACCACCCAGGAACAAGGGGCCGAGACCGCCGCCACGGAAGAGACGGCTACAGAAGAGACGGCTACAGAAGAGACGGCTACAGAAGAGACCACGACTGAAGAAACCGAGCAAGAACCGGCAACCCCTGAGGAAGCAGCCACTGAAGACACTGAAACCGACACTGAAACCGACACTGAAACCGACCCCATGGCCGAGGACACGGCCACGGCGGGCAACGTTCTGGTCGAAGACGACTTCGACGGCGAGCTGGACGACCGCGTCTGGCAGCTCTACGACAACGATTCCGGCGGTGAGGTCGTGGTCGAAAACGGCCAACTCCGCATCGAGGGCTTGGGCACCGACGGCTGGGACAACAACCAGCTCGGCCTCGTCCTAAGCCAGCCCCTCAACCTCAGCAACAACGTCACCACCGTTACCGTGGACTATGCAGAAGCAGGCTGGAACGAGCAGAACCCCGGTTTCTGGAGCAATTTGAGCCTCTCGGGCGACCTCTGGAACGAGCCGGGATTCCGCCTGACGGTCAGCGATGGCGGCTTTTCCCCCACCTTCACGCCAGCGGCAGACGGCTCCTTCGAGCCCGGCTTCAGCGTCGAAGCGACGCCGCCCTATGCCCTCGAGTGGGTTCTCACGCACGAGGAAGGCTCGGCGGTCGGTGTCGAAGTCTTTGTGAACGGCGAGTCTCAGGGCGAGAGCGAGATGGACTTGGGCAGCATGGACGCCAGCGAGCTCTACTTCTACCTCTACGCCTCCAACGACATGAGTCCTGGTCCGGCGGTGTTCGAGAGCGTGAGCATCACCCAGGAGAGGGAGGCTGGAACTGAAGCAGAAGCCGAGGCGACCGAGCAGGAAGCCGAAGCCGAGCCTGCCGCCGCCGCGGCGGCAACGGAACCGCTCGACCTGGCCGAGCCCGTGGACTTGCCCTTGGCCGTGCAGCTCTACAGCCTGCGCGACTTTGGCCCCTTTGAAGAGCGGCTGCGCATCGTCGCCGAAGCGGGCTATCCGGCGGTCGAACTCGTCGGCGACCACGGGCTAGGCGCCGATGAGATGAACGAACTGTTGGGGCGCTACAACCTCCGCGCCATCTCCACACACTACGGCCTGGACGCGCTTCGCAACGACCTCGACGAGATCGTCGCCTTTAGCCAGGCCATCGGCAACGACACCATCGTCTTGCCCTTCGTGTCCGCGCCCAACGACGCCGAGGGCTGGCAGGTGCTCGGCGAGGAACTCGACGACATCGGCGCGCGGCTGCGCGAGGCGGGGCTGCGCTTCGCCTATCACAACCACGACTTCGAGATGGAGGAGCTGGACGGTCAACTGGCGCTCGACTGGCTCCTGGAGCCCACCGACCCCGACAACGTGGGGCTTCAGCTCGACATGGCCTGGGTGGTGCGCGGCGGTCAGGACCCCGTCGAGCTCTTGGAGCGCTACGACGGCCGCCACCTCAGCATCCACGTCAAGGACGTCGCGCCGCCCTATCAAAATCGCGACGAGGACGGCTGGGCCGACATCGGCTACGGCGTCCTGGACTGGACCCGCATCCTGACCACCGCGCGGGACGGCGGCGTGGCGTGGTTTATCGTCGAGCACGACAACCCGAGCGACCACGAGCGCTTCCTGCGCCGCAGCATGGACTTTCTAGAGGGCAACGCTGAGCTCTTCGCCGGCGACTTCCGCTTGCCGAGCCCCGAAGAGGAGATCGGTCAGCACCTGCAGAGGGTGGTTCAGCTCACCGAAGAGGCCCTGGCGGCCGCGCGGGCCGCGGCCGTGGCGGAGACGGTCGAGGAGGTTAGGGCCCACGCGGAAACGGTCATCGTCAGCGTCTGGGGCGTCGCCCCCGGTTTCGACGAGCATAACCCCGTCGAGCCCGACTTTCCCGGCTGGCGCGAGCGCTGGTACATCCACGACCCCGAGGGCCTGGGCATCATGGGGCACGGGCGCTTCGTGCGCGACAGAATCGTGGCGCTGCACCACCCGGACCCCGACCCCGACGATCTGGCCACCATCTACAACGAGCCGCTCCTCGCCTCCCTCAACAACGTGATCGGCTGGCAGCGGATGACCACCGGCGTCATGCACGGCTCGGAGCAGCCGCGCGTCAGCCTGACCTACATCTGGGACAGCGATACCGACTTTTGGCTGTCCACGGCGGATACCGGCTGGATAGGCGAGGCGCAGGCCCAGGCCTACAACATGCTCAAGGTGGACTACGAGGACGATGTCGACAGCGCTCGAGAGCACGCCGCCGCGCTGGCGGAACTCCTCGAAAAGAGCCTGAACGGCGTGGACGCCGACGGCGACGGCACGGTATCTCCCATCATGATGGAAGGCGGGCTCTATCTGGCGCTCGAGCACCTCGGCGCCACGGGGGCTGAAGGCCGATGAGCGCCTCAGGAAGGACCGAGAACGTGAACAGCACCAGACAGAGATGGTTGTCAAGGGCCGCCCTGCTCATCGCCCTGGCCCTTGGCTTCGGCCTGGCCTGCCAGCATGAGGATAGCGGCTACGGCGGTGAGTGGGTCACCCTCTTCGACGGCACCAGCTTGGACGGCTGGCAACAGGCCGGCCCCGGCGGCTTTACCTTGGAGGACGACGGCAGCATGCTGAGCTTCGGCGGCCTGGGGCTTTTCCAGTACGCCGAGCGGCCCTTTAGAGACTTCATCTTGGAGCTCGAGTGGCGCGAGGCCGATCCATCGGACAACTCCGGCGTCTTCGTGCGCTTTCCCGAGATAGGCGACGACCCCTGGCACGCGGTGAACGAGGGCTACGAGATCCAGATCGACGACACCGACGCGCCGGTCAACGTGACGGGCTCGATCTACAGCTTTCAGGCGCCCACCAAGGTGGCGTCCAAGCCGAGCGGCGAGTGGAACCACTACTGCATCATGGTGACCGGCCAGCGCTACCAGATCTGGCTGAACGGCGAGAAGGTCAACGACTTCTTCGGCGAGCGCGGCCGCGAGGGTTATATCGGCCTGCAAAACCACCACCAGGGGGCGCAGAACGCCTTCCGCAACATCCGCGTCCTGCCGCTTGCCGAGGACGAAGTGGCTACGCCCGAGACGCTGCCCGAACTCTTTGCCGTAGACGAGGGCACCGAACCGGTCCGCGTGCTCGTCTTTACCGGCGCCTACGACTACCGGCCCGAGTCTCAAGACGCCGCCGCCGAAAGTCTGCGAGGCCTCGCCGAGACGACCGAATTCGACTTTACCATCAGCGACGACATCGGCCAGCTCACCTGGGAGAATTTGGAGGCCTACGACCTGCTCTTTTTCCTCAACACCTCCGGCAACCTGCCGCTCACGCAGCAGCAGCGCGACGGTGTGCTCCGCTTTATGCGCGCGGGCAAGGGCTTCGTCGGCTCCTACTCGGCCGCCGACACCGGGCACAACTGGGACACCTACCGCGAGATGTTGGGCGGCGGACTCTTCGAAGGGGAGGCACACGCGGGAGGTTTCGACATCGCCGTCGAGGAGCCCGAGCATCCGGCGGTGGCGCATCTCAGCGGGGGCTTCTCCACACGCGAGGACAGCTTTTCCATCCGCGATGAACTCTACGCCTTTGACGCCAACCCGCGCTGGAACTCGCGCGTCCTGCTCTCCTTGGACACGCGCAGCATCGGCGTCGAACAGGGTCACCCCACGGCCGAGCGCAACGACTATCCGGTGTCGTGGTGCCGCAACTTCGGCGGTGGCCGGGTCTTCTACACGGCCTTGGGCCAAAACCCCGAGGTCTGGAACCAGGCCCACTTCGTCGAGCACCTGCTCCAGGGCATGCGTGTCGCCGCCGGGCGCGTCGAGGCCGACTGCACCGGCGAGCGCGTCAAGGAGACCATCGCCGAGAACGTCTGGCCGGTAGACATCGCCGTAGACGAGGAGGGCAACGTCTGGATCGCCGAGTTGCGCGGCAGAATCCACCGCTATGACGCCGCGACGGGCGAGACCAGCCAGGTAGCCGACATCCCCACCACCGACCCGACCAACATCGAGCACGGCATCTTCGGCGTCGCGGTCGACCCGGAGTTCTATCAGGGCGAGCCCTACGTCTACATCTACTACGCCGAGCGCGAGACCTTCATCAACACCCTGTCGCGCTTCGAGTTCAGCGACGGCCAACTCGTCATGGACACCGAGACGGTGCTCCTGCGCGTGCCCACCGAGCCGATGTGCTGCCACCAGGCGGGCGACATCGAGTGGGGCCCCGACGGCACCCTCTACCTCTCCACCGGCGACCGCGGCATGTCCTCGGCCCGGCCCGACTGGGAGATCTCCGAGGAGCGCATCGAGGCCTTTATGGAGCGCCACGACCTCGACCTGCTGCACTGGTCGCGGCTGGTCGACTCCGAGACGACCTCGCAGAACCTGCAAGACCTGCAGGGCAAGATCTTGCGCATCAACCGTGACGGCACCATCCCCAAGGACAACCCCTTCTACGGCCAGCCCGGCGTGCGCTGGGAGATCTTCGCCTATGGCCTCAGGAACCCCTTCCGCTTCACCGTGGACCCGGAGACGGAGTGCCTCTATATCGGCATGGTGGGTCCCGACGCGGAGTACGACTACGCCGAGTTCAACCGCGCCTGCGAGGGCGGCGAGAACTTCGGCTGGCCACGGATGGTCGGCGAGATCTTCTACACCGACTGGACCCCCCAGAACATTCCCGACTTCACGCCTCCCCTCTGGGAGTACAGCTACGAGACCGGCAGCCGCGCGCCGATGAACGGCCCCGTCTACCGCCACAGCGGCGAAGGGGCCTTTCCCGAAGCTTTCCAGGGCAAGGCCTTCATCTACGACTGGGCGCGCCGTTGGATCAAGTGGGCCGACGTCGAGGACGGCCGCTACGTCAACATCAAGACCTTCGACACCACCGGCTCCACCCAGCCCATCTCCATGCAGCTCGGCCCCGACGGCGCGCTCTACTTAGCCGAGTTCACCGGTTTCTGGGACCCGGCGCCGGGCTCCAGGGTGAGCCGCTACCGCTGGGTGAGCGGCAACGTCGCCCCGGTCGCGGCGGCCGCCGCCGAACCC
>JALZLY010000169.1 GCA_030858465.1 Deinococcota bacterium | reverse complement strand
AAAATATAAGGTAGACTGATGTCTGTAAGGTAGACCAACATCTGTGAGGAGCGTACAGTTGCATGGCTAGTTCCGAACGTCTGCTCGAGGTCAACAACCTCCAGACCTACTTCGATACCGACGACGGCACGGTCAAGGCCGTGGATGGCGTCACCTTCCACCTCGGCCTGGGCGAGACGCTGGCGGTGGTCGGCGAGTCCGGCTCCGGCAAGTCGGTCACCAGCTTGTCGATCATGCGCCTCATCGCGCAGCCGCCGGGTAGAATCGCGGGCGGGGAGATTCTCTTCAACGGCGAGAACCTGGTCAAGAAGTCCGAGTCGGCGATGCGCAGGATTCGCGGCAACGACATCGCGATGATCTTCCAGGAGCCGATGACCAGCTTGAACCCGGTCTACACCGTCGGCGACCAGATCGCCGAGGCCATCGTCCTCCACCAGAGAAAGAGCCGCGGCCAGGCGATGAAGGCCGCCGCGGATATGCTCGACCTGGTCGGCATTCCCGAACCCGCCAAGCGGGTCAAGAACTATCCCCACCAGATGTCGGGGGGGATGCGCCAGCGCGTGATGATCGCCATGGCCTTGTCCTGCGGGCCCAAGCTGCTGATCGCCGACGAGCCGACCACGGCGCTCGACGTAACCATCCAGGCGCAGATTCTGGACCTCATGCGCAAGCTCCAGCGCGAGATCGGCATGAGCATCCTCTTCATCACCCACGATCTGGGCGTGGTCGCCGAAATCGCCGACCGGGTGGTGGTCATGTACGCCGGCCGCGCCGTCGAAGAGGGCGACGTCAACGACATCTTCGCCCAGCCCAGGATGCCCTACACCATGGGACTCCTCAACTCGATTCCCCGGGTGGACAAGGTCGCGGTGCATCAACTGAGGCTCGAGGCCATTCCCGGCAACGTGCCCAACCCGCTCTACCTACCGCCGGGCTGCGCCTTTCACCCGCGCTGCAAGTTCGTCACCGACGACTGCAAGCAGGAGATCCCGCCGCTCGAGGACACCGGCGGCGGCCACATGGTGCGCTGCATCCGCTGGGAGAACCTGACCGAAACCGAAGAGGGCGTCGAGCACCAGAAGCGGGAGGCCATGATATGACCCAACCCCGTCCCCAGGGTGTCGGCACGGAGGTTCACGCACCCAAGATCACCCAGCCCGGAGTTCCGGCGAGCAAGCGCAAGGGCGCCAAGGGCGAGTACCTGCTCGAGGTCAAACACCTCCAGAAGTACTTCCCCATCCGCGGCGGCATCTTGTCCAGAGTCGTCGCCAATGTCCACGCGGTCGAAGACGTGTCCTTCAACATCCGCCCCGGCGAGGTCGTGGGCCTCGTCGGCGAGTCCGGCTCGGGCAAGACGACGGTAGGCCGGACCATCTTGCGGCTCTTGGAGCCCACCGCCGGCGAGATCCTCTTCGACGGCGTGGACGTCGCCAAGCTCTCCAAGGGCGAACTGCGCGAATACCGCAAGGAGATGCAGATAATCTTCCAGGACCCCTATGCCTCCTTGAACCCGCGCATGACGGTCGGCGACATCATCGGCGAGGCCCTGCAGATCCACAACCTGGCGCGCGGCAAGGCTCGCGAGGAGCGCGTCGCCGAGCTGCTCACCAAGACCGGCCTGGCGCCCGGCCACATGCGCCGCTACCCGCACGAGTTCTCGGGCGGCCAGCGCCAGCGCATCGGCATCGCCCGGGCCTTAGCGGTGGACCCGCAGTTCATCGTCGCCGACGAGCCGGTCTCGGCCCTCGACGTGTCGATTCAGGCGCAGGTCGTCAACCTGCTGCAAGACCTCAAGGACGAACTCGGCCTCACCCTGCTCTTTATCGCCCACGACCTGGGCGTGGTCGAGTACATCTCCGACCACGTCATCGTCATGTACTTGGGCCGCATCATGGAAATAGCCCCGGCCAAGGAGCTCTACGCCAACCCCGTGCATCCCTACACCGAGGCCCTGCTCTCGGCCGTGCCGATTCCCGATCCGACCGTCAAGCGCGAGCGCATCCTCCTCCAGGGCGACATCCCCTCGCCCATCAACCCGCCCTCGGGCTGCGTGTTCAGGACCCGCTGCCCGCTCGCGGTCGAAGACTGCGCGCACATCATCCCACCGCTCGAAGAGGTCGGCCCCGGTCACTTCAAGGCCTGCATCGTCCGCTAGACGCCGGATCGTCCGCTCCTAGACGCCGGGATCGTCCGCGCCCAGACGGCGGGGCGTTGTGAGCGACCACGAGACGCGCCCGAGTGACGCTCGGCTGACGCCTGGCGACGTATACTGGCCGTTATGAAAGTTCTAGTTGCCAACGACGACGGTATCTTCTCCCCCGGCATCCGGGCCCTGGCCGAGGCCATGCTCGAGGTCGCCGACGAAGTGGTCATCTCCGCGCCCGACGTGGAGCAGTCGGCGGTCGGCCACGGCATCACCATCCGCCGGCCGCTGCGCTACAAGAGGACCCGGCTGAACGGCCTCGAGGGCACCCAGGCCTACCGCGTCGACGGCACCCCGGCCGACTGCGTGGTCCTGGGCGTCCACAACAACGGCCGTCCCGACGTGGTGGTGAGCGGCATCAACATCGGCGCCAACCTGGGCTACGACGTGACCCACTCGGGCACGGTGGCGGCGGCCATCGAAGGCGCCACCCTGGGTATTCCCGCCATCGCCTTTTCCCTGAAGAGCGGCAAGGGCGAGCTCGACTTCAGCTTCGCGGCCGACTACGCCAAGGAGCTGGTGCCGCGGGTCGCCAAGAACGGCCTGCCCCAGCGCACGCTCCTAAACGTCAACTTTCCCACCGGGCCCTTGAAGGGCGTGCGGCTGTCGCGGCAGTCGACCCACTCCTACGTCGACGAGGTCATCGCCCGCGAGGACCCCGAGGGCGTGCCCTACTACTGGGTGGCCGGCGTGCCGACCGGCAAGCGCGAGCCGGACACCGACTACACCGCGGTCTTGGACGGCTTTGCTTCGGTCACGCCGCTCTACCTCGACTTCACCTACAGTTCCTACTTCGCCACGCTGGCCGAGTTCGTGCCGGGGCTCGAGCGGGAGATCGTCTAAGCCCGCTTGAGAGAGATGCTCCAGGCCTTGGGCGAGGCCGTCGTCGGCGCCCTGCCGCAGAGGCACGCGCTTGCCGAGCTGTCGCGCTTTTACGCGCTCGTCCGCGACTACCCGGCCCGGGGCGGCAAGCGTCTGCGCGGGCAGTTGCTGCTCGCCGCCATCGGCGCGCACGGCGGCGACTGGCGCGCGGGCGTGGGCGTGGCCGCCGCCCTCGAGCTCTTCCAGAACTGGGTCTTGATCCACGACGACGTCGAGGACGACTCCGAGGACCGCCGCGGCCTGCCGGCGCTGCACCGCTGCGTGGGCGCGCCCGTAGCCATCAACGTCGGCGACGCCCTGCACGTCTACATGTGGCAGCTCCTGCACAGCCAGGACGGCCTAGCCTCGGCGACGCAGCGCGCGGTCTTAGCCGAGTTCGCCTGGATGATCCAGCGGACCGCCGAGGGCCAGCATCTGGACCTCGCCTGGGTGGAAGCCGGGCGCTTCGACGTGAGCGAGGCCGAGTACCTGGACATGGTCCGGCTCAAGACGGCCTACTACACGGTGGTCTGCCCCTTGCGCCTGGGCGCCCTGTGCGCGGGCGAGGAGCCGCGGGAGAGCCTGAGCGAGGCGGGTATAGACCTGGGCGTCGCCTTTCAGATCCGCGACGACGTCTTGAACCTCATGCCCGAGATCGCCGCCCAGGGGACGGGCGCAGGGACGGGCGCAGAGCTGGGCGCGGGGATCTACGGCAAGGAGTTTATGGGTGACCTCCTCGAGGGCAAGCGGACGCTCATCCTGGCGCACTTTTTCGCCGAGGCGGGCGCCGCCGAGCGGGACGAGGTCATCCAGGTCCTCGCCAAGCCCAGGGCGGCCAAAACTCAGGGCGAGGTTCTGCGGGTCTTGGGGCTCATCGACAGGCGGGGCTCGCTCCGCTACGCGCAGGAGGTGGCCGAGAGCAGCGCCGAGCGCGGCATGAGGGGGCTCAGAGAGGCTCTGGAGGACCAACAGGCAGGGGCGCTCTTCGACCTGCTCGAGCCGCTCGCCAGCCGCCGCCACTAGGCCGCCGATCTCATGCACGCCCTCTTCCGGCTCAGCCGCTGCGTCCTCTGCCAGGCGCGCCCCAGCTCGGCGCTCGGTTGCTGCGAGAGTTGCGCCCACAGCCTCTTTCGGCCCAGCCTAAAGGACAACGAACTCGCCCTGGGTGATTACGACGGCAGCCTGCGCAAGGCCGTGCAGGCGCTCAAGTACCGCCAGGTGACCCGGCTGGCCGAACTGTTCGGATGCAGGGTGGCCGCCGAGGTGAACCGGGCGGGCTGGCAGCCGGCGCTCATAACCGCCGTGCCCCTGCACCTGAGCCGTCGGCTGAGGCGCGGCTACAACCAGGCCGAGATGATCGCCCGGGCAGCGGCGCGCGAGCTGGGGCTGCCCTACCGGGCCGTGCTCAGCCGCACCCGCGCCACCAAGAAGCAGATCCTGCTGAGCCCGGGGGCGCGCGCCGACAACGTCGCCGACGCCTTTAGGGCCAAAGCGCTCGAGGGCGAGCGGGTCCTGCTCATAGACGACGTGACCACCAGCGGCGCCACGCTGACCGAGTGCAGCCTGGCGCTGCTCGCCGCGGGCGCGAGCCGGGTCTACCTGGCGGTGGTCGCTCGCGCCGATTCCGCCCGTGCCTGAGCGCCCCTGCTTGAACACCCGTGCCAGCTTTGTAACGGGGCCGCGGCTATAGTGAGAGTCCAGTCATTCCAAAAGAGGACAAAGGTGAAGCAACAAACAAGATGGGGATTCTGCGCGACTGTCACGGTCATGCTCTTGGCCTTGGGCGCCGCCGCGGCCCAGACGGAGCAAGCGGAAGCGGCGGGAGAAGCGGACGCCCCGCCCGTCGTCGGCAATATCTTTCAACCCGAACACGTCGAGTTCGAGGAAGCTCTGCTCGACAACCTGCAGCTCCCGCCCGGCTTCGAGATCGGCGTCTTCGCCCAGGGCCTCGACAACCCGCGCAAGCTGGCCGTCGCCGAGGACGGCACCGTCTACGTCACCCAGCGCGACACCGGCAACGTGCTGGCCTTGCGCGACAGCGACGGCGACTGGCGCGCCGACGAGATCGTCGTCGTCGCCGAAGGCATCGACAACCTAAACGGCATCATGATCCGTGAGGACCGCGTCTATCTGGGGCCGCCCAGGCAGATCCTGGTGGCCGAGCGGCTCGAGGGCGGTATGCTCCTGGGCGAGCCCGAGGTGTTTATAGACGACCTGCCCGACGGCGGCCAGCATCCCAACCGCACCTTCGCCATGGGGCCCGACGGCATGTTCTACTTGTCGATCGGCTCGTCTTGCAACTCCTGCGACGAGAGCAATCCCGAGCACGCCACCATGCTCCGCTTCGAGGCCGACGGCAGCGGGCGCAGCATCTACGCCGAGGGCCTCAGAAACACCGTCGGCTTCGACTGGCACCCCGAAACGGCGGCGCTCTGGGGCCTCGACATGGGCTCGGACTGGCGCGGCGACGACGACCCGCCCGAGGAGTTCAACCTGATCGCCGAGGGCAACCACTACGGCTGGCCGTTTTGCTTCGCCGACAGGCAGGTCGACCCTTACCTGCCCGCCGAGCCCGAGGACATGAGCAGAGAGGAGTTCTGCGCGACCACCGAGCCGCCGGCGCTCACCTACCAGGCGCACGCCTCGCCGCTCGACATGCTCTTCTACAGCGGTGAGCAGTTTCCCGAGGACTACCGCGGCGACGCCATCGTCACCCTGCGCGGCTCCTGGAACCGCTTTCCGGCGGTCGGCTACAAGCTCGTCAGGATCCGCTTCGAGGACGGTCAGCCGGTCGCCTTTGAGGACTTTATCACCGGCTTTCTGATCGACGAGGGCCGGGCGCAGTTCGGACGGCCCGTCGGCCTAGTGATGGCGAACGACGGCTCGGTCCTCTTTGCCGACGACACGGGCGGGGTCATCTACCGGCTGTCCTACAAGGGCGAGTAGGCGCGAGCCGTAGCGGCACCTTCATCGACGATAAGGGCATCGACGAGCCCCTAGAGGAAAATCACCACCGCCGTCACCACGCCCAGCAGCGCGCCCATGAACACCTGCGGATAGGTGTGGCCGAGGAGCGTCTTTAGGACCTGCGGCTGAAAGCCGTCCTCGAAGACGTGGGCGAGCTCCTGGGCGAGTTCGTTGATCATCTGCGCGTGCATGCCGGCGGCGCGGCGGATGCCGGTGGCGTCGTACATCACGATGATGCCGAAGACCACCGACGCCGCGAAGAGCGGGCTGTCCCAGCCCAGGCTGAGGCCCAAGCTGGTCATCAGCGAGGTCACCGCCGCCGAGTGTGAGGAGGGCATGCCGCCGGTCTCGAGCAGGCGGTCAAGCGCCAGCTTGCGCTCGGTCAAGGCCACCAGGAAGACCTTGAGGACCTGGGCCAGCGCCAGAGCGGTCAGCGAGGTCCAGAGGATGCGGTTGGTGAAGAGCTCGTCCATCTTCTAGGGCTCGAGGGCGCGCCGGGCCAGGGCGGCGTCGTAGCTGTTCTGCATGAGCATGGCGACGGTCATGGGGCCGGTGCCTCCCGGCATCGGGGTCAGGTAGGCGGCCACCTCGGCCACGCCCGGATGCACGTCGCCCCTGAGCCTCCCGTCCACCCTGGTGATGCCCACGTCCAAGACCACCGCGCCGGGCCTCACCATGTCGGGGGTGATCAGCGCTTCGCGTCCGACCGCCGCCACCAGGATGTCGGCCTCGCGGGTCAGCGCGGCCAGGTCACGGGTCCTCGAGTGCGCCAGGGTAACGGTCGCGTGGCGCTGCAAGAAGAGCGCCGCCGCGGGCTTACCGACCAGGTTCGAGCGGCCGACGATGACGGTGCGCTTGCCCGCTATCGGAAGCCCATAATAATCCATGATGCAAATCAGCCCCAGCGGCGTGCAGGGAACGAGCGCCTTCTGTCCGCTCCAGAGGCGGCCCACGTTGATAGGGTGAAAGCCGTCCACGTCCTTGGCGGGGTCGATGGCCTCCTGCACGGGCCTGATGTCCAGGTGAGGAGGCAGAGGGTCCTGAACCAGGATGCCGTCCACCTCGGGGTCGGCGCTGAGCGAGGCGACGAGCGCCATGAGCTCGTCCTGCCGGGTGGCTTCAGGCAGGACCTCGACCCTCGAGCCCATGCCGATCTGCCGCGCCGTTCTGGCCTTGCCCCGCACATAGGCGACGCTGGCGGGGTCTTCGCCAACCCGCACCACGACGAGCTGCGGCTGAAAGGGCAAGTCGCGGAGCGACTGCCGCAACACCGCGCTTACCCTCTCCGACACCTCTTTGCCTCTCAGGAGCTGAGCAGCCATGACCTCTCCACGTTTGAGTTTGGGTTTACAAGGTTGGGCTTACAGGGTCAGGAGCGCGCCGGGACGCGGCGATGGTAGGTCGCCAAGACCCCGTTGACGAATCTTCCCGACTCCTCGCCACCGAACTTCTTGGCGATGCGCACGGCCATCTCGGCGGTGACCTCGAAGGGCACCGAGGGCTCATGGAGGATCTCGGTTAGGGCCAGGCGCAAGACGGTCAGGTCGGTCTGGGCCATCTGGCTGAAGCTCCAGCCCTCGATCACCTCCCCCAGGCGGCTGTCTATCTCGCCGCGGTGCGCCTCGAAATGCTCGAGGAGGCGTTCGGCGAAGGCCAGACCCTCGCTGTCGAGGCGGTCGCCGTAGGCGCCCTCGTCCTCGCTCTCCACCGTTTCCCCGAACCCGGCGCGGGTGCCCTGCCAGACTTCCAGGAGCGGGGCCTTGCCCTGCTCAGCCTCGAACAGGGTCCGGAAGGCGAGCTCGCGCGCCTTACGCCTGGCCACGGGTCTCCAGAGCCGCGGGACTTCTCGCCGGTCTCTCTTCAGCAGAGCCCGGCAGGTCCACGGCGTCCACGGTCACATTGACCGTCTCGACCATGAGGCCGGTCATCGAGGCGACCGCCTCGCGCACCGCCTGCTGCGCCTCCAGGGCGACCTCGGGGATCGCCAGGCCGTAGCTGACATGGACATTCAAGTCGATGCTGACGGCGTCCCCCGCGCGCTCGATGCGGATACCCTTGGCCCGGCGGCCGGTGAGGATCTCGCCGACCCACGCGGGCGGCGCCACCGGGGTGATGCCCTCGACCGTGCCCAAGGCGAGTTGGGCGATGCCGTAGAGCACGTCCTGGGAAATGTCGAGGTCGTTCATTGGGTTCTCGTTCATTGGGTTCTCGTGCATTGGGTTCTCGTGCATTCAGTCACTTTCGCTTCGTTGCTGTTCGCCTGAGTCAAGACTGCATCCTCCTCGGGATGAAGTTAGTGTACACCGCACCGCGCTTGTAAAATGCGTTGTCGAGAACCTTCAGGTGAAAGGGGATGGTGGTCTTGACTCCGTCCAGCACGGTTTCTTCCAGCGCCCGCCGCATCCGGGCGATGGCCGCTTCGCGGCTCGGCGCCCAGGCGATGATCTTGCCGACCAGGGAGTCGTAATTGGGGGGGATGCGGTAGCCCGCGTAGACGTGCGAGTCCACCCGGATGCCCGGCCCGCCCGGCCAGTGTAGGTCGGTGATGGTGCCGGCCGAGGGCCTGAAGTCGTGGTCGGGGTCTTCGGCGTTGATGCGCACCTCGATGGCGTGGCCTGCCAGCTTCACCTCGTCCTGGGCGAGGCTGAGGCCGAGGCCCGCCGCCACCTTGAACTGCTCCTGGACGAGATCGAAGCGGGTGATCATCTCGGTGACGGGATGCTCGACCTGGATGCGCGTGTTCATCTCCAGAAAGTAGAAGGCGCCGTCGCGATCGACCAGGAACTCGCAGGTGCCCGCGCCGCGGTAGTTGATGTGCTGGCAGAGCCTAACCGCGGACTCGGCGATGGCGAGCCGCAGCGCATTGGGCAGGGTGCTCGGCGCCTCCTCGAGCATCTTCTGCTGACGGCGCTGGATCGAGCAGTCGCGGTCGAAAAAGTGAATCACCCCCCCCGCGCCGTCACCGAAAATCTGGATCTCGACATGTCTGGCCTCGTCGATGTACTTTTCCATATACATCTCGGGGTTGCCAAAGGCCGCTCGAGCCTCCTCCTGAGCGTTCACGAGCTGGCGCTCTAAGTCGGTCGGGCTGTGCACGACCCGCATGCCCCGCCCCCCACCGCCGGCAGAGGCCTTGAGCATGACCGGATAGGCGATCTTTTCGGCAAAGGCCAGGGCCTCCTCGAGCGACTTGAGCGGGGTTGAGCCCGGCACGGTCGGCACCTCGGCCGCGTCCGCGAGCTTGCGGGCGCTGGCCTTGTCACCGATCAGCCGGATCGACTCGGCGGTCGGGCCGATAAAGCGGATGTTGTGCTCCTCGCACTTGTCGGCGAACTCGGCGTTCTCCGAGAGAAAGCCGTAGCCGGGATGAATCGCCTCGGCCCCGGTGACGGTCGCCGCCGAGAGCAGGTTGCGGACGTTTAGGTAGGAGCCCGAGGACGGCGGCGGGCCGATGCAGATCGACTCGTCGGCGAGGAGCACCGGCAAGGAGTTCTCGTCGGCGGTCGAGTAGACCGCCACCGTCTTGACGCCGAGTTCCTTGGCGGCCCGCAGGACGCGCAGGGCGATCTCGCCGCGGTTGGCGATGAGGACCTTCTTAAACATAAAGGGCAACCTTAAACATAAAGGGCAAAGTCCGGGAGCCGGACGTCAAAATCCAAGCTAAACCCCCCCGGCTCCCGGCGCCTCGCTTCGCTGCTTATCGCTGTTGCCAAGGCTTCTGGCTGCTTTGGAGTGTGGGTCATCAGCCGCCTCAGCTCGGATCGATCCTGAAGAGCACCTGGCCGTACTCGACCGGCTCTTCGTTTTTGACCAGCACTTCGGCGATGACGCCGGCCACCTCGGCTTCGATCTCGTTCATCAGCTTCATGGCCTCGATGATGCAGAGCACCTTGCCGGCCTCGACCTTGTCGCCCACCTTGACGTAGGGGGCGGCGTCCGGCGAGGGCGAGGCGTAGAAGGTGCCCACGATGGGCGCGGTGATCTGGACGAGGTGCGCGGGGACGGAAGCCGGCGTGGGCGCCCCCCGAGCGGCCTCGGGCGCGCCGGGCTGGGAGGTCGGGACGGCTGCGGCGGGCGGCTGCGGCGCCTGGATCATCTGCGCCTCCGCGCCGCGCTTCACGGTCAGTTTGTAGTCGCCGGTCTCGAGCACCAGCTCGTTGGTTTCCGAGTCGCGCATGGCGTCAAGCAGCCTTTTCAGCTCCTTGACGTCCATCAGGCGCGCCCGAGGTACTCGCCCGTACGGGTATCGACGCGGATGGTCTCGCCCTGGTCGATGAAGAGCGGCACGTTCACGGTCGCGCCGGTTTCCAGCGTCGCCTGCTTCGAGCCGCCGGAGACGGTGTCGCCCTTGACGCCCGGGTCGGTCTGGGTGATGGCCAGCGCGACCACGTTGGGCAGGGTCACCTTGAGCGGCTTGTCGCGGAAGTAGTCCACCGTCACCTCCATCGACTCCTTCAGGAATCTGGCGCCGTCGCCAATCTGCGCGCGGCTCAAGGCGGGCTGATCGTAGGTCTCGGTGTCCATGAAGGTAAAGGAGTCGCCGTCGGAGTAGAGGTACTGCATCTTCTTGTAGTCGATAAAGATGTCCTGCAATTTTTCCGAGGCGTTGAAGGTGCGCTCGACGATCGAGCCGGTCTCCAGGTTGCGAAATTTGGCGACGACCTTGGCGCCGCCGCGGCCGATCTTCTGGTGCTGGTAGTCGAGACATTCCCAGAGGCCGCCGTCCATCTCGACCTTGGTGTTGTTTCGCAGTTCTGTGACGCTGATCATGATGCCTCCTGAGCGCTTCGAGCTCGCAACGTAGGGTGGCTGCGCTTTGTCACCGGCTAGTCTAACATCCGGCCCTGGCGCTGGGAAAGCAGGACGCTGGGCCCGCCACCACGGTGGGTAAGGTGGGTTCGGTGGGTGAGGCGGGGCGAGGTAGCATCAAGAGGAGGTTGATGATGAACAACGTGCTCAAAAGCAGGCTCGAGAGGGGTCAGCCCTCGCTCGGCTGCTGGCTCCACCTGTGCAGCCCCCTGGCCGCCGAACTCGTCGCCTTAGCCGGCTACCACGCGGTCCTGATCGACCTCGAGCACGGCCCCGGCGACCTCCTGAACGCCGTTCAGCTCATGCAGGCGGTCTCGGCGACCGAGGCTACACCCGTCGTCCGCGTGCCTGCCAACGACCCGGTCTGGATCAAGCGCGCGCTCGACATCGGCGCGCTAGGGATCATGGTGCCCGAGGTCGGCAGCGCAGACGAGGCGCGGGCGGCCGTCGCCGCCTGCCTCTACCCGCCCGCCGGCAGGCGCGGGGTGGCCTACCCGCTGGTCCGCGCCTCGGGCTATGGCTTGGATACCGACTACGCCAGCGCGGCCGGGGACAAGCTGCTGGTCATCGCGCAGATCGAGAGCGCCGCGGGCGTGGCGAACAGCGCCGAGATCGCCGCCGTGAAAGGGATCGACATGCTCTTCATCGGCCCCTTCGACCTGTCGGCCGGTCTGGGCAAGCCGGGAGACTTCGACGACCCCGAGGTCGGCGCGCTCTTGCAGAGGGCCGAGGCGGCGGCCAGGGCGAGCGGCAAGCCCCTGGGGGGCCTTCCTTACGGCGGACGGGGCGCCGGGGATATGGTGGCGGCCGGCTACACCTTCGTGACCAGCGGCTCGGACGTCGCCTTTTTGCGCGACGCGGCGCGAGGAGACGTGCAGGCGCTCGAGCGTCTTCGCTAGCTCCTGCGCTCGTCGCCCGCCGGCTGGCGGTCCATTACGCGGTCCCCCATTGCGCGGTCCCCCATTGCGCGGTCCCGTTGCAGAACGCCATCCTTGGGTATAGTGACCTATGCTAGCTCGAGTCACCTCCGCCGCCGTCCTGGGCGTCGAGGCCTACGGCGTCGTGGTCGAGGCGGACCTGTCGGGCGGTCTACCCTCGGTGACGGTCGTCGGCCTGCCCGACGCCGCCGTTCAGGAGTCGCGCGAGCGGGTGCGCGCGGCCGTCAGGAACGCCGGCCTGCCCTTCCCCACCGGCCGCGTGGTCATCAACCTGGCACCCGCCGACGTGCGCAAGGAAGGCCCGGCCTTTGACCTGCCCATCGCGCTGGCGCTCTTAGTCGCCCAGGGCGTCCTGCCGCAAGAGGCCCTGGACGGTACCGTCGTCAGCGCGGAACTGGCCCTGGACGGGTCTCTCCGGCCGCTGCGCGGCGCCATCAACATCTCCCTCTACGCCGCCCAGGCGGGGCTTGGGCGGGTGCTGGTGCCGCCCGAGAACGCCGCCGAGGCGGCGGCCGTGGACGAGGTCGAGGTCTACGCCCCCAACACGCTGCTGGAGGCGGTGCAGTTTCTGCGGGGTCAAGTGAGCTTGCAAGCCCACCAGGCGAGCGCGGAGGCCAGCAGCCACGAACTGCCCGACCTGGCCGACGTCAAGGGTCAGGCCGCGGTCAAGCGGGCGCTCGAGATCGTCGCCGCGGGCGCCCACAACCTGCTTATGAGCGGGCCGCCAGGCTCGGGCAAGACCATGCTGGCCAGGCGCCTGCCGGGCATCATGCCGCCCCTAAGCCGCGACGAGGCCATCGAGGTCACCCGCGTCCACTCGACCGCCGGGGTCCTGACCGGCGGCCTGGTCAGGGCGCCGCCCTTTCGTAGCCCCCACCACACCGTCTCGGACGCCGGGCTGATCGGCGGCGGCAACATTCCCCGGCCCGGCGAGGTCAGCCTCGCCCACCGGGGCATCCTCTTCATGGACGAGTTCCCCGAGTTCAGCCGCCGCGCCCTCGAGGTGATGCGCCAGCCGCTCGAGGACGGCGTCGTCACCATCAGCCGCGCCCGGGCCGCCCTGACCTTTCCGGCCTCGTTCATCCTGGTGGCCAGTCAGAACCCCTGCCCCTGCGGCTACCACGGCGACCCCCAGCGGGGCTGCGCCTGCACGCCCGGCATGCGCCAGCGCTACCGCGAGCGCATCAGCGGGCCGCTCATGGACCGCATCGACATGCGGCTCGGCGTGCCCAGGCTGAGCCCCGACGAGCTCATCCACAGCGCGCCGGGCGAAGCGAGCAGCGCCGTGCGGGCGCGCGTCATCGGGGCGAGAAGGCTGGCCGTTGCGCGTCAGGGCGTTCCCAACGCCCGCTTGGCCGGACAGGCCCTGCGCAAGCACGCCGCCCTGGAGGCCGGTCCGCAAGCCTTTATGAGGACGGTCAGCAAGCAGCTCGCCCTCTCGGGCAGGGGCTTCGACCGGCTGCTGCGCCTGGCGCGCACGGTCGCCGACCTGGCCGGGGAGAGCGCGGTCAGCGAAGCGCATCTGGCCGAGGCGGTAGGCTACCGGGGGCTCATCTGAGCCCGGTCGACCGCCGCCGCGCCCGGCGCCAAACCGGGACAAATATCATTGACCGGCTGCGCCCGCGCCGTGTTAAATTGGCTTTAGGTAAAGCCTCGTTGGGTTAGGTAAGCCTGTAGTGTGGCCCTGTTGCCTTGGCCCTGTCGCCTTGGCTCGGGTCGTAGAGGAGGAGGATGTGCCGATAAAAACCTGGTTGCGGCGGGGCTCGAGCCTGGCGATCTTTGCGGTCAGCGCCTTGCTCGCAGGCTGCTCGTTTTCCGTTCCCCAGTCCACCCTGGATCCCTTTGGTCCGATTGCCAAGATGCAGGCCGATGTCTTCTGGCTGACCACCACCTTCGGCGTGGGCATCTATGTGCTGGTGCTGGGTATTTTGCTCTATATCGTCTACCGCTTTCGCATCAAACCCGGCGACAGGGCCGCGGGCCTGCCCAAGCAGGTGCACGGC
>JALZLY010000168.1 GCA_030858465.1 Deinococcota bacterium | reverse complement strand
GCCTGAGGGGGCGCGGCCGGAGCGGGCTGAGGCGCCGCGCGGGCCGGGGCAGTGGGAGAGCCGTGCCGGTGCGGGTCGAAATCGGGCAGAGAAGCGGCCCTTACGGACTCGCCGGCGGGCGCCTGGTCGTTCAAGGTCGGGCTGTTCAAGGTCGGGCTGTTCAAGGTCAGGCTGTTCAGGGCCTTGATGAGCGCGACCTCGAGCGCGAAGAGGTCGTCGCGGCGCACGAAGCGCTCGTCCTCGTCGTCGAGCGTGTGGATGAGGCGGAGCAGGGCGGCTTCTTCGAGCTCGAGCGTAAATCCCTCGTCCAGGCCAAGCTTGCTGTGCAGCGCGCCGCGAAGGGTGAGCTTGAGCCGCTCGACCAGGCTGCGCGGCTAAAAGCCGTCCCCGTAGAGGCGCCCGGCCTCGCCCAGGAGGCCGCTCAGGTCGCGCTCGGCGAGCGCGCGGGCCAGGGCCTGGAGGCGCTCTTGGGGGGGCAGGCCGAGAGCGCCCTCGGCGTCGGTCAGGGTGACGGCTTCGCCCGTGGCGAGCAGCCGCTCCAGGAGCGACTCGGCGTCGCGCATGGCGCCGTCGGCGGCGCGCGCCACGAGGTGCAAGGCCGCAAGCTCGGCCGCTACCCCGGCGGCCTCGCAGAGCCTGGCCAGCTTGCCGGCGATCTCGGCGTCACTCAGGCGGCGAAAGCGGAAGTGCTGGCAGCGCGAGAGGATGGTCGGCGGCAGCTTCTCGGGCTCGGTGGTGGCCAGGACGAAGACCAGCCCCGGCGGCGGCTCCTCCAAGGTCTTCAAGAGCGCGTTGGCGGCCGACTTGCTGAGCATGTGCGCCTCGTCCAGGACCCAGACGCGCTTGCCGCCGCGGATCGCCGCCAGACTCACGTGCTCGCGCAGGTCGCGGATGTCCTCGACCGAGTTGTTGCTGGCCGCGTCGAGCTCGGTAACGTCGGGGTGGCTGCCGCTTCTCACCAGCCGGCAGGACTCGCACTCGCCGCAGGGCTTCTCCTCGCGTTCACAGTTGACCGCCATCGCCACCAGGCGGGCGGTGGTGGTCTTGCCCACCCCGCGCGGCCCCGAAAAGAGGTAGGCGTGGCCGACCCGGCCCCGGGCCAGGGCCGCCATGAGCACGTCCTTGACGTGTTCCTGGCCGACGACCTGGGCGAAGGTGACGGGTCTGGCCTCTCGGTAGATCGCTGCCACTAGAACCCCACTCTAACACTCCGGCCGACCCGGTTTCACGGTCTCGTTGCTGGTCGGCGCGAGAGTCGGCAAGGGCTCGAGGCCGAAGCAGCGGGGTAGAATGAGGGTCATGCGGGCAAGGACAGGCCAGAGATGAGCTGCGATGGACCTCTACGTTTTTAACCGGCTCGGCGAATCATCCTGGGTCGGGCCGCTCGGCGCCCTCGAGGCGGCGCTCGCGCGCACCGACAGGCCAGCCGCCAGGGAGGCGTACGCGGGCCTCTACCGGGCGCTCCTCGAGCAGGAGGCGATCAGCCTGGCGGACGCGGTGCTGGACGACCTGCTCATGACTGAAACCCCCCTCTCCCGCCTCGCCATGCGGGGGGTCCACTTGCCCGAAGGCCTGAGGGCGGGAGCGCTTCTGGACCTGGAGCGCCTGGCCGACCTCCTGGAGCGGGACTGGCAGGCCGAGGCCTCGCGCCTGCTCGGCTCTCCGCTGCCGCCGCTCGAGGCCCTGGGTCACCGTCCCGCCGCAGCGGCGCTCGCGGGGCTAGGTGGGGGCGATCCGGAGGAGGCGCTGAGGCTGCTTGTGGCCCACTACCGCCGGCACGGCGCGGGACCCCTCGCGCGCTCCCTGGCCTTTCGCTGGGCGGGCGGGCGCCTGGCCGGCGTCGCCCATCCCGTTCGCACGGAGCTCGACCGGCTCGTCGGCCTGGAGCGGCAGCTGGCGGGGCTCACGGAAAATACCGAGACCTTCTTGAACGGCCGGCCCGCTCACCACGTCCTCCTCTACGGCCCGCGCGGCAGCGGCAAGTCCTCCGCCGTGCGCGCGCTGTTGCCGCGCTACGCCGAAGAGGGCTTGCGCCTGGTCGAACTGCACCCGCAGGACCTCGGCGACATCCTGACGGTGATGGAGCGCTTGCGCGGCCGCCCGCACCGCTACCTGCTCTTCGTCGACGACCTCGCCTTCGAGGCGGGCGACCGGGGCTACGGGCCGCTCAAGACCCTGCTCGAGGGCTCTTTGAGCGAGCGGCCGGAGAACGTGCTCATGTGCGCCACCAGCAACCGCCGCCACCTCGTCCGCGAGCGCTTTTCCGACCGGCCCGATCCTCTGGACGACGACGTCCACGGCTGGGACACGGTGAACGAGCGGCTGGCGCTGGCCGACCGCTTCGGCCTCACCCTGACCTTTCCGGGCGCCAGCCAGACGCGTTACCTGGACATCGTGCGGGGCTTGGCGGCGCAGGGGGGGCTCAGCGGTGACGACCTCGAAGAACGCGCCCTGCGCTTTGCTCAGTGGGGCAACGGCCTGTCGGGCCGCACCGCGCAGCAGTTCGTCGATACGCTCAGGGCTGAGCCACCGCTGCCTCAAAGCGGCAAGTAGAGCAAGCGACCCTCGAGCTCCTCGGGCTCGAGCCCCTTGGCGATCAGCTCGAGCCGTCCTCGAGAGCCGTCACCACATCCACGCCGCGTCGCCTCAGTCCCTCGGTGACGGCGCGCTGCACGTGATGATCCATATAGAGTCTGTTCAGCGCCCTGCCCTTGCCTTGACGAGCGCCTTCAAGTCGGGCGAATCGAACTGCGGTCTGAGCGCTTCGGCACGCGCCTCGCCCTCTTGGATGGCCGGGTCGATCTCGTCTCGGTGATCTTCGTAGTAGGCGAGTGCGGAGTAGATCTGCGCGAGCGTAAGCTGCGGGTGCTCTTGCTGCAACGCTTCAGGGCTCGAGCCGTGCGCGAGCTTCTCACCCACGAGTTGCTTGATCTTGAAGCGCGTTCCCTCAATTACCGGAATCCCGTCCTCCGTGATGGCGATGTGCTTGTAAGCGGTCTGTGTCACCTCGATCACCCTCTATCTCGATCACCCCCTACAGTGTACTCCCACATTGCGCGCACCGTGCCTTCATCTCCTCGAGCTAGCGCAACCAGCCCTCGAGCCACCACGCCGCGTGGGGCATGCCGCGCTGGAGCGCCTCTTTGGGCTGCGGGCCGAAGTTGGCCACGTCGCCGAGGCAGACGGCCCGCTCGGCGCCCTGCCGCGCCATGTCGGCCAGGACGGCCTCGAGCGCGTAGAGGTTGCCGTGGACGTCGGAAAGAATGGCCAGGCCCATGCTAATCCTCTTCCGCGGCCGTTGCCGTCTCCGGCTCGAGCTGAGCGACGGCCGCGGCGAGCGCGTAGGCCTCGCCCCTGCTGAGGCTGCCGGAGGGCGAGAAGTGGACGGGAGAGAGGCCCTGAACCCGCAACAAAGCCTGCCAGTCGGGGGCGGGGCAGTGACCCAAGCCGCAGGCCGCGCTCCCGGTGAGCGCGAGCGCCAGCTCCGGGGTGAGCGGACCCTTCAGGTCGGGGTGCGCGTCGAGGAGCCGGCGGCCCAGGCCCTCGTCGCCGTGGAAGCGCTTGCCCACCACGCTGAGCAAAAAGGCGTAGTCCAGGGCGTCCATCCTGTCGTCGAGGCGGGGGTCGTTGCTGTAGCCGCCGAGGGCGAGGCCGCGGCCGCGCAGGACCCGGTAGGCCTCCCAGAAGGGGTGCTCGTGCGGGCCCGAGGGCGCTCGAGCGCGGACGGCGGGCAGGTAGGCGCCGCGCTGGGCGAGACGCTGACGCAGACCCCGGATGTGCTCGCGGCTTTCGGCAAAGGCGCTCGAGCTCATCTCGGCCCGGATGGCCTGAACCGCCGCCACGCCGACCGCCTCGGCCAGCGCCATGCCGAAGGGCACCACCCGGGCCGAGGCGGCGGCCAGAGGGTCGTAGCCAGCGGCCTTGCCCACCACCCAGAGGTTGTCCAGGTCACGGGGAACCGTCACGCAGAGCCGCGCGCCGTAGATCTCGGGCAGGCCGTAGACGAAGCCGTGATCAAAGGGCGTGAGCGTCTGCACGTCGAGCGGGTAGCCGCCCGCCACCACGTCGAGTTCGGTGACGACGTTGTCCAGGACCTCGTCCACGGTCAGGGTGCAGCGCGCCTCTAAGTGCCGCGTCTCGCGGATGTAGAGCGTCTCGGCCACGCCGCCGAAGCGGGCGTGGGCAAAGCCCGGCAGCTCCCTCAAGTAGGCGACGATGCGCGGGGCCTCGCGCTCGGCGCGCGCCACGGCCTCCTCGCGGCTCGCCTCGTCGAAGGGGTCGACGCCGTAGATGAGCAGCGCGTTGACGAGCACCGTGCCGTCGTCCTGCCGGCCCAGGTTGAGGCCGCGCAGCCGGAGGCCTTCCTCCTGCGCCAGGTAGCGGGCGGGATAGCCGCCAAAGGACCCCCAGGCGGCGTGAGGGTTGACCTCGGCGTAGCCGCGGCCGCGCGCTCTGACGCCCCGCGTCAGCCCTTGCCAGTCCACCCGGTCGATGCGAAACACCAGGGTGTCGGCCATGCGTTCGTTCAGGCCGAGCGAGGCGAAGCCCAGCGTATAGCTTGCGCCCGCAACGGCCGCGACATCGGCCTCGGCGGTGGCGTCGATGACCTGCCCGGCCTCGATGCGGCGGTCCGGCAGTCTTACGCCGACGACCCTGGACCCCTCGAGCACAGGCGCCATCTCACCGGCGTCACGGATCACCGTGACGCCGGCCTCCGAAAGCATGCCCTCAAAGGCCGCCTCGGCCCGCTGTACATCAAAGGCCGCGCGCCGCCCCAGCTGCCGCCACCACCTCTCGAAGAGGCCGCGCTGGTAGCTCTCGGGCCGGCTGCGCAGGTCGAGGACGTTCATCTCGCCCATCACGAAGAGGCCGCCCAGGCGCTGATCGCGGGTCACGAGCAGCGTGCGGGCCCCCTCCTGAGCGGCGGCCACCGCGGCGATGATGCCCTCGGGCTCGCTGCCGAGCACGAGCACATCGGCCGACAAGCGGCCGCCCTCGTCCAGCGCCAAGGCGCTTAGAAGGAGGCAAAAGCAAAGAAGGGGCTTGGGCATGGCTTCAATCTAGCAGATCGACCCATGAGGCCCTCAAGGTTTCTTAGCGGTTTCTTATGCTTAAAGGTCAGGCCCTGCTGGAAACGCGGCTGAATCATACTGCCCTGGTGGCGTTGCAGCCGCCTCCTGGCCGTCCCAGAGCCGGATAAAGGCGGCCGCGATGCCTGGATCGAACTGCCCCTGCCCGGCCCCCTTGACGATCTCCGCCAGCGCCTCCTCGTGGCGCCAGGCGCGTTTGTAGGGCCGCTCGGACAGCAGCGCGTCGTAGACATCGGCGAGGGCGAAGACGCGGGCCAGCAGGGGGATGGTCTCGCCCGCCAAACCGTCGGGGTAGCCGGCGCCGTCCCAGCGCTCGTGGTGGTGGCGCACGATCTCCAAGACCGCCCTGGGGATGAAGCCGAGCTGGCCGACCATCGTCTCGCCGATGGTGACGTGGCCTTTCATCGTCCGCCACTCGTCCGCCTCGAGCTTGCCGGGCTTGAGCAGGATGCGGTCGGCGATGGCGATCTTGCCGGCGTCGTGCAGGTAGCTCCCCCAGCGCAGCTGAGTGAGCGCCTCGGCGCCTAAGCCGAGGGCGCGGCCGAGCCGCAGGCTCAGCTCGGTCACCCGGTCGGTGTGGCCCTTGGTCTCGTAGTCGCGGTACTCGAGCGCTAAGCCCATCGCCCTGAGCGCGTCCTCGCGGGTCTTCTCGAGCTCCTGGTGGACGCGCTCGAGCCGCAGCGAGTCGGCCTCGCGGGCGGCGAGCGCGGCCGCGGCGCGCCGCGCAAAGGCGCCGAAGAGAAGCGCCAGCTCGCCACTGTCCTCCAGCGGCGCGTCGTGCAGGGCGACGAGCAGGGTGACCGGCTCATCGTCGCGGCGGCGGAGGGGCGCGCCCATAAAGCTCTCGGCGCCCAGGGCGGCGAGCCGCTCGTCGTTGGGAAAGTGCGCGCGCAGGCCGGAGGGATAGACCTGGGGGCCGCGGCAGGCCGCCTCGCAGGGCGAGCCGGCCAGAGGGTAGTGGGTCCCTTCGGCGCTCGGGTCACCCCAGGACGCGACGAGCTCGAGATGAGCGCCGGCGACCTCGCCGATAAAGGCCCGGCGCAGGCCCAGCGCCCCGCAGAGACCGCGCAGGAGCGTATGCGGATCGTCGCTCTCGTCGGCGAGCTGCTCGAGCGTCCGCTGCCGGCGCCGCTCGCGCCGCTGGTCGCGGGCGATGAGGGCGAGGCTGCCGTCGTCTTGGGCGAGCAGGATCAGGCTGACGGGTCGCTCCTCGCCGCTCCAGGTCAGCAGCGCCGCGCCGCCGGACCAGCGCCCGCTCCCTCGCGCCGCGGGCAAGGCCACGGTTTCCAGGCGCTCGTAGACCCAGGCCGGGAAGAGCCGCCTGAGGGTCAGCGCCTGAAGGTCCAGTCTGCCGTCCAAGCCGAGCAGGCGGCGCCCGGCGGGGTTCAAGTAGTGCAGCCTCCCGCTGGCGTCGGCCCCGCAGACGAGGTCCGGGCTCTCGGTGATGAGTTCGCCCAGGGGCAGCGCCGAAGTGACGCTGGGCTCGCCGGCCGGCTTGAGTACCGCCCCGAGCGCTTCTAGAACGTGACCGTAACGAACAGGCATAAGCGATGATAGGCGAGGTCGGGGCGATCTCGAGGTGCAGATGCACCACGCCCCCGGCAGCGGGCATGTCAGCGGGCATGTCAGCGGGTGCGGAGGGCTGCGGCGGTCAGGCGTCAGGAGCCGGAAAGGCCAGAGCCCCTACCCCTCACTCCCGCCTGGCGAGGTCGCGCAGCTCGAGCGTCAGGACCTGCACCGCCAGGGGCGCCGCCGCGTAGACCTCGAGCGCGCCTTCGCAGCGCTCGACGGCCTCCAGCGCCGCCGCGTAGGCGGCGGGCGGCCAGGTGGCGAGGCGAGCGCGGAGCACCTCCGCTACCGCTTCGCCGCCCGCCGACCAGCGCTTTTCCAGGAGGTCGGCGCCGCCCAGGGCTTCGCCCAAGCCCCCCAGCAGGCTGAGGAGGTAGCTGTCCACGGTCTCCAGCACCCCCCCTTCCTCCGTTTCGGCCCTGCCGATGTCGCCCGGACGGCCGAGGCGGGCGAGCGGGTGGTTGAAGCCGGGCGCCAACAGCGAGAGGTCCAGGGCGCCGAAGCGCACCACGGTGCTGCGCGAGGCGATGGTGGCCAAGACGGCCTGCGGGCTCGGCGCGATGAGGACGATGCGCGCGTACGAGGGCGGCTCCTCCAGGAACTTTAAAAAGGCGTTGGCCGCCCCTTCGCCGAGGGCCTCGGCCTGGTCGATCACCCCGACGCGCGCGCGCGCGCGCGGCCGGGCCTCGAGCCAGGAGCTGAGCGGCTCGGGGTTGCCGCCCTCGCGGGGAACCAGGTCGCCCAGGCGGATCTGCGGGCGGCGGCTGTGCCGGCCGGTCCTGGTGGTCAGCTCGGGGGCGAGCTCGCGGTAGTCGGGGTGGCTGCCTAAGAGCATGGCTCGGCACGAGCCGCAACTCCCGCAGGGCTCGTCCCCGCCCCCAAGCTGGCCGCCCGCCTCGCAGTTGAGCCAGGCGGCGTACCAGCGCGCCGCCAGCCGCCGGCCTACCCGCTCGGGCCCCACGAAGAGCAGGGTCTGGCTCGCCAGGCGCCTCAGCAGCGCCAGCGCCGCGTCGTGGCCCAGCGGCCTCATCCCCAGCGGCCTCATCCCCACATCCCTAGCGCCCCTTCGCCAGGCGCGCCGCCAAGGCCTCGGGATAGCCCTCACGGCGCAGCTCGCGCTGCACGCGGGCGATATCGAAGCGCACCCGGTAGACCTCGAGGGCGCCGTTATCCTCGTCGAAGACGCCGTAGCTCGCCAGCGCCAGACCGTCGCGCGGCTGACCGACCGAGCCGGGGTTGAAGAAGACCTTGACCTCGGGCGGCAGGCGGTAGAGGTTCTCCTCGCGGCGAAAGGGCACGCTGCGCCAGAGCGGGCCCCGCTGCGTCTCGGCGCAGACGAAGGCGGCCGGCACGTGGGTGTGGCCGACGAAGCAGAGCGGGGTGCTCAAGAAGGGCAGGTTGGCCTGCGCCTGGGGCAGCCCCGAGAGGTACTCGAAGGGCTCGCGCAGGGCGCCGTGAGCGGCCTCCCAAGCGTCTCCCTTGACGTGCAGGCTAAACGAGCGGATGTAGTCCAGGCTGGCCTCGGAGAGCTCGCCGAGGTGCCTGGCGACGAGCCTCTCGACCAGGCTCCGGGGTTCGAGGCCGGAGTCGGCGGTGAGGCCCAGGAGGATGGCGTCGTGGTTGCCCAAGATGGCGGCTTCGGGAGCGAGCTCGCGGAGCCGCCGCGTGACCGTCTCGGGCTGGCTGTGGTAACCGACCAGATCGCCCAGGAAGATCACCCGGTCCCAGCGGCGCCGCTCGGCGTGTCCAAGGACCGCCTCCAAGGCGACGGCGTTGGCGTGGATGTCGCTGAGCACGAGGTGGCGCATGGCGTGAGAGTCACCATACCATCTCGGCTTCGTCCGCCGGCTTGCTCGCTGGGCTCCGCCACTTGTGGCGCCTGCTCTTGGCTGCGGCTTTGGGTATACTGGCGGTGATGGCTGGACTAAAGCTGAGGAGACGGGCCGCATTTGCCGCCGTTCTGGTCGCCGTATTGAGCTGGGCGGCCTGGGGCGGGGCGGGCGCGCAAACGGCCGCGCCGCCCCAGGCGCCCGCCGAGACCATCGCTGAAACCACTGCCGAGACCATCGCTGAAACCACCGCCGAGACCATCGCCGAGACTATCGTGGTGCCCGACTTCGGCGGGCGCGGCCAGGTGCCCCAAGAGGTCATCGGCCGCTTCATGCGCGACTTTCGCCGCCAGCTCGAGCAGACGACCGGTTTCGGCGTGAGCCCGGGCGAGCTCGTCTCGCCGGGGTTGGCCGGCAGCCTCGACGCCGGGCTCTTCGCGGCGCTCTTGAGCGACCTCGGCGAGGGCCGCTACGGCGTCACCGGCGAGATCTCCGGGCCCACCGTGCAGCGCGACGGCCGCGAGGGGTACTCGGTCAACTTGCTGATCGTGGACGCGCGGACCGGACATGCCTCGGACCTCTTGAGCCGCGTCTTCCCGGCGGGTCGAACCGCGGAGACGGCGCGGCTCTTAGCCGACGAGGTGCGGCGCTTTGTCGAGCCCGGGGTGGGACTGCCGGCGGGCTCGGCCGAGCTCTACGTCTCGAGCCAACCCGGCGAGGCCGATGTCTACGTGAACGGCACCTATATCGGGCGCACCGGGCCGGCGCTCGAGGTCTTGTCCCTGACGCCGGGGCGCTACGAGCTGGAGTGGCGCAAGGAGGGCTTCTTGCCGTCCTTTGACGTGGTCACCGCCAAGGACGACCGCATCGACTTTGCGCACGCGCTCTTGCAGCCGACCAGCACGGGCGGCGTCCACGTGACCAGCCGGCCCGCCGCCCGCGTCTATGTGGACAACCGCCTTATCGGCACCACGCCGCTGACCGAGCAGGTGAGCCCCGGCCAGCACAGCCTCCGCCTCGAGCGGCCCGGCTTCGAGTCCGAGACGACCCAGGTGACGGTGCAGCGCTCGCGCGTGAGCCGGGTCGAGCGCCAGCTCCGGCCGGTGAGCTCGCCGCTGCTCTTCTGGGAGGCGCCTGAGGGCTACCTCGTCTACGTGAACGGCCTCCCGCGGGCGCGCCCTTTCGTCGCCGACCTGCCCCCCGGCTCCTACCTCGTCGAACTCGTCGCGCCGGGGGAGACGCGGCGCTTCGAGATCTACCTGCCCTCGGTAGGCAGCTTCGAGATCGACTTCACCGCCCAGCGCCTGGTGCCGCTGTATAGGAACTAATGTATAGGAACTAATGTATAAGAACTAGGGGTCGGAATTTCGCCCAGTCATCCGAAGAGCCAGAGCTGAGACAGAATGGAGGCAACCTCTGACTCCTCGCTATTCTGCCCCCTGTCCTCAGGGTCTTTCGAGATAGGCCTCGAGCTGCCTGCGCGCCTCGAACTCGAGGGCTTCGCTGGGAGCGAGCTCGAGGCTCCTCTCCAAGAGGTCCAGATAGAGGCCGTCGTAGTAGCCCCGCTGGCGCTCGGCCCAGGGCGAGTCGAAGCCGGGCAGGAACTCGCCGCCATAGGCCTGAGCCGCTCCCTGCATCGCGCCATAGTCCTCGTTCGCCAGCGCTCCTGCGGCCCGCTGCTCGAAATGAAGCGCGTCCCAGTTCACCTCGCAGTTCAAGACGAGCTCATATTTGCCCTCGTCGCTGGTGATCGTGGCGAAGTCCTGGGTGGCCTTGCGCATGCGCGAGTTGATCACCCTGAAGCTGCCCTCGGCGATGTCCTCCCACCACAGCTCCTTTTTGAGTTCCTCGCGGCGCACCGTGCCGCCCGATGTCAACAGGAACAAGAAGACCTCAGCGGCCTTTTTGGCGCCCCAGCGGACGCGCGTCTCGCCCAGGGAGACCTCGAGGCCGCCCAGGCTGAGGACGTTCAAGACCGCCGCCGTCTCGTCCTGGTTCTGGCGCAGGCTCGCGGCCTTGGCAAGGCGCATGGCGACGGTGTCCAGCAGCTCGCTGGTGCCGAAGGGCTTGGTGAGGTAGTCGTCCGCACCCCGGGCCATGCCCTGGCGAAAGTGCGCCTGGTCGTCCATGGCGGTCAGGTAGACGAAGGGCACGCCGCGCAGGACGCCTACCTTGCGCACCTCCTCGTGAAAGCCGAAGCCGGTCATGCCCGGCATGCTGATGTCGCAGAGGATAAGCTGCGGCACCAGCCCCTCCCGGAGCGCCGCCAGGGCCTCGGCGGGGTGAGCAAAGGCCTTGACGTCGTAGTCGTCTTGCAGGGTCAGCTCGATGAGGCGCAAGATGGAGACTTCGTCATCGAGCGCAAGGATGGTCGCGGGCATGGACCGAGTATAAGACGTCGCCTCACAAACATTGCACCTTTGCAGGCACTTTGCCGCCGTCAGCATTCATCCGGCTACCCTTGACACCGCCTTGCTAGAATGCTAGTATTCTAGCAATCATGTCCGAAGACAAGCAGCAGTTCAACGTCTACTTGCCGCCAAGGCTCATTCGCGAGGTGAAGCACGCCGCCATCGATTCGCGGAAGTCGCTGTCGCTCTTTGTCGAGGAGGCGCTCGAGCGCCATCTGGAGCGGCTCGACGACCAAGAGGACGACCAAGAGGACGACCAAGAGGAGGAAGCGTGATCCTCATGCCGTACGTGCGCGACATGGCGCGCTCGAGCGCCTTGGTCGTCTACCGGGCGAGGCGCAGGAGGGGGTTTACGCGCTGGTTGGGCGTAGCGGGCCTCGAGCCCGGGGGCGTATGGAACGATGACACGGAAGTTGTAGGATGAGGTGTTGAACAAAGGAGGACAAGATGACGCAAGGGCTGCAAAGGTACAGAAGGTTGATCCTGCCGCTGGTCTTGGGCCTGTTCGCGCTCATGGGCCTCGGGCAGGCTCAGGAACTCGTCATTCTCCACGACACCCATTTCCACGGCAAATACGGCGCCGAGGACGAGGCCAACATCGCGCGCTACGCCGCGCTCGTCAAGGAGCTCAAGGAGGGGCGGGACAACGTGCTCTTCGTCGGCAACGGCGACGATCTGGCGCCGTCGCTGCTGGCCAGCGTCTACCGGGGCGAGCACGTGGTAGGCGCCCTCAACGCCATGGGCCTCGACTTCAACACCTACGGCAACCACGAGTTCGACTACGGCCCGGATAGTCTCGTCGCCATGCTCGAGCGCAGCACGTTTAGGTGGGTGAGCGGCAACATCGTCGACAACCGCAGCGGCGACGTCTTCGGCGCCGAGCAGGGCGCGGCGCGCTACCTCGTCCACGAGATGCCCTCGGGCCTCCGGGTGGGCGTCACCGGCTTCGCGCCGCCCGACACCCCCGAGGTCACCACCTTGGGCGCGCACGCCGAGATGGCCGACCTCTTCGAGTCGGCCCGCGAGGTCGTGGCGGGGATGCGCGCGGACGGTGCGCAGGTGGTGCTCGTCCTCTCGCACCTCTGCGCCCCCGACGCCGAGCGCCTCGCCGCCGAGGTGGACGGCATCGACGCCATCGTCGGTGACCACTGCGCAGGCGTGCTCGAGGAGCCCGAGGTGGTGAACGGCACGATCATCTCCCGCGTCGGCGATGAGTTCGACTACCTGGGCGAGCTGACCCTGGTGGTGGCAGGCGAAGAGGTGGTGGATTGGCGTTTCACGCTGCACGAGGTCAGCGCCGACATCGAGCCCGACCCGGAGGTCCTCGCTATCGTCAACTCTTATGAGGAGGAGCTCGACGCCGCCCTCGCCGAGCCGGTGGGGGAGACGACGACGCCACTCGAGGTGCGCCGGGCGGCCGTGCGCAGCGAGGAGACGAACCTCGGCAACTTCGTCGCCGACGTGATGCGCGAGTGGGCGGAGGCGGACATCGGCATGCAGAACGGCGGCTCGATCCGTGCCGACCGCGTCATCGAGCCGGGCCCCCTGACCCTGCGCGACGTGATCGAGACGCTGCCCTTCGAGAACCATGTGGTGAAGCTCGAGGTCACCGGAGAGACCCTGCTCGAGATGCTCGAGCTGAGCGTGAGCAGCGTCGAGGAGGGGCACGGCCGCTTTTTGCAGGTGAGCGGCCTGTCGTTCTCCTACGACCCGGGTGCCGAGCCTGGCAGCCGCGTGCGCGAGGTGCTCGTCGGCGGTGAGCCGCTCGAGCCAGGGGCCAGCTACACGCTGGCAACCAATTCCTTCCTGGCCACGGGCGGCGACGGCTACGAGATGCTCGTCGGCGTGCCGGTGCTGATCGACGAGCACGCCGGGCCCCTGCACGCGGACCTGGTCGAGGAGGCCATCCGCGTAGGCTCTCCAATCGGCCCGGAGCTCGAGGGGCGGATTCGGACGGTCGATTAGCGGCCGCTTGGCTGCGCGGTGGGGTTCGAGCCCCGCCTGCCCTTCCTGCCGTGGCAGCCGTGGCAGTTGTGCCTCGGGTAGCCCGTCAAAAGCAGAGAGGGCTGTCTCCGCTCGAGCTGGCAGCTCGTCACACCCCGAGCTTCGTCGCCAGTTCGCCCAGATCGCGCGCGACGATATCAAAGGCCGGGTCGGGGCTAAGGTCGGGCACCCGCTCCGGGCCGAACTCCAGCGGGCGCGGGATGAACGCTGCCTTTAGACCACAGGCCTGGGCGGCGCGGAGGTCGCTCTGGTGGGCGGCGACCATCATGACCTCGCTCGGCTCGAGCCCCAGGAGATCGGTGGCCATCTGGTAGGTCGCCGGATCCGGCTTGTAACGGCGCGCCAGCTCGGCCGAGAGAATGCAGTCCCAGGCTAGGTCACTGTGCTTGGCCATGTTGACGAGCAGCGCCACGTTGCCGTTGGAGAGTGTGGCGGTGATAAAGCGCTGGCGCAAGCGCCGCAGCCCGGCGACCGAGTCCGGCCATGGCGTGAGCCGGTGCCAGGCGCGGTTCAAGTGATCCTTTTGCGCTTCGGATAGACCGGTGAGCTCGAACTCGCGCAGCAGCTCGTCGAGGATCGTCCGGTGCAAGCGGTCGATGGTCGTCCAGGGCAGCTCGCCGCGCTGAACCCGGTCCATGGCCGGCCGGTAGCCGTCCCGCCAGGCATCGGCAAAGCGCGCGCAGTCCATAGCCTGACCGGTGGCGGCGGCGAGTTCTTCGCACTCGCCGATGATCGATGTCCGCCAGTCCACGACGGTGCCGAACACGTCGAAGGTGAGCGCTTTTACAGAAGCCAAATCATGCGTCATGCCAGCCTCCATGTCTTTGCAGTTCAACCATCATAGCGCGCGACCCTGTAAGAAGCTCGGGGTGAGCAAAAGCGCGAGGTAGATCTCCAATCCGCTGTCATAGGACGGGGCCGGTCTGGGCGCCTCGGCCGGCGTGAACCCGCCGCGGACGGCGTCCGTGGCTACAGGGTCCGTGGCTTCAAGATTCGTGGCAGGGGCTATGGCCCGAGTAGCTTCCTCCCCTTCGTTGTTGCCAGAGAGCGCGTATACTGTGCCCTTGTGAAGGTCAGCGAGACGACGCTAAACAAGCTCGACTTCGCCCGCGTCCGTAGCGCCCTGGCCGAGCGGGCGGGCAGCCGCTTGGGCGTGGAGCGGGCCGAAGCGCTGCGGCCCCTCGGCGACCGCTTCGCGGCCGAATTGGCCTGGCAGCGCGTGGCCGAGGCCCGCTATGGCCCCGAGCTGGCCCTGGGCGGGGTACACGACATCCGCCCGCTGGTTAGCCGCGTCAGGGACGGCTCGATGCTGGACGGCCGGGAGATCCTGGAGATCGCCTACACCATGGACGCCGCCGGCACCATCAAGCGCTCGATCCTGGCCGCGGAGCGCCCGGCGCTCTCGGCGCTCGCCAGCAGGATGAGCTCCTTCGACGGCGCGCTCCGGCTCGTGCGCGAGCAGCTCGACACCGACGGCAACGTGCGCGACGACGCCACGCCCAAGCTGCGCGACATCAGGCGGCGTCTGAACCCCTTGCGTGGGCGCATCCGCGAGCGGCTGACCGAGCTCTTGGCGCGCTACGCCGACGCCGTCCAGGATCCGATTATTACCCTGAGGCGCGACCGCTACGTGATCCCCATCAAGGCCAGCAGCCAGTCGAAGGTGCCGGGCATCGTTTTGGACAGCTCGGACTCGGGCGCGACGGTCTTCATGGAGCCGCAGGCGGTGGTGCCCATGAACAACGAGCTGGCGATTTTGGAGCTCGAGGAGCGTGACGAGGTGCGGCGCATCCTCATCGCCCTGGCTCAGCGCCTGGCCTTCGAGCCGGGGCTCGAGGAGACGCTCATGGTCCTGGGCGAGCTCGACCTGGTGGCGGCGAGCGCTCGGCTGGCGCGCGACTGGGAGCTGGCCGAGCCCGCCATCAACGACCGGGGGCGGCTCCGGCTCGTCGGCGCTCGCCATCCGCTCATTGCCGGCTGCGTGCCCAACACCTTCGAACTGGACGAGGACAAGCGCCTGCTCATCGTGACGGGGCCGAACATGGGCGGCAAGACGGTGTCCCTAAAGACGCTCGGCCTGGCCGTCATCATGGCCCACAGCGGGCTCTTCGTGGCGGCCAGCAGCGAGACGCCGCCGACCCTGCCCGAGTGCGCGGCGCTCCTCAGCGACATCGGCGACGAGCAGAGTATCGAGGCCAGCCTGTCGACCTACGCCGGGCACCTTCAAAACCTCAAGGCCATCGTCGAGCAGGCCGACCCCACGGTGTTGGTGCTCATCGACGAATTGGGTTCGGGCACCGACCCGGCCGAGGGCGCGGCCTTGTCGCAGGCGGTCTTGGAACGGCTCCTGGCGAGTGGCGCGAGGGGCCTCATCACCACCCACCTGTCGCCCCTCAAGGTCTTCGCCTCAGAGACGCCGGGGGTGGTCAACGCCTCGATGAGCTTCGACGTGGAGGCGCTGCGCCCGCGCTTCGAGCTGGTGGTCGGCCAGCCGGGCCGCTCTTACGCTCTCGCCATCGCCGAGCGGCTGGGCTTGCCCGCCGACCTCCTCGGCCGCGCCGCCGAGCTGCTGGGCGAGGAGGGAGCCGAACTCGAGTCGCTCCTCGTCACCTTGGAGCGCGAGCGCGAGGCGCTTGGCCGCGAGCGGGACGAGGCCCAGGCCGCCCGGGCCCAGGCCGTCAGGGAAGCCGAGCTCCTGCGCGCCCAGATCGACACCTTGCGGGGCCGCGAGGAGGAGGTCCTCGCCGCCGCCGCCAGCCGTGCCGAGGAGATGCTGCAGGAGACCCTGGAGCGCGCCAAACAGCTGAGGCGCACCGCCACCAGCGACCCGGAGGGGCGCTCGCAGGCTTTGGGCGACCTCATGCGCCTGCGTCAGGACGTGAGGGCCAAGGCCCCCAAGCCCAAGCCGGCGACCAAGGCGGTCTTGGGACCGGGCACGGTGGTGCGGGTCGAGTCCTATGGCGCCCAGGGTCCCATCACCGAGTTGCGCGGCGACGAGGTGGTGGTGCAGCTCGGCCTCTTAAAGGTCACCGTGCCGCGGCGCGAGGTGAGGCTTGTAAAGGACCCTGAGCCTGCGGTCACGTCCGGAGCCTACGCTAGAGGCGGCGCTGCCCAAAGCAGGAGCGTCACCTTTGCCGCGCCGGTGCGCTTCGAGACTGAACTCAACGTGCGCGGGGAGCGGGTGGAGGCGGCGCTCGAGAGGATACGCGACTTCATCCAGGAGGCCCACGCCGTCAAGGCCGGCCCGGTGCGCATCCTCCACGGCAAGGGCACGGGCGCCCTGCGCGACGCGGTCAGAAATTACTTAAAGACCGAAAGGCTCGTCGAGAGATTCGAGGACGCGGTGCCCTTTGAAGGCGGCCACGGCGTCACGGTCGCCTACTTGCGTCCGTCCTAGCGGTCGCTCCTGGCTGGAGTCCCGGCACAAGGGCGTGCGGTCGCTGACCGACAACCTGTCCTCTGCGCTGATGCGTTATGCTCGGCTATGGCGCTCACGCTCCTCCTCGCCTTCCTCGCGCTGATTCTGGCCCTCGTCCTTTGGGCTGTGGCCATCGAACCCTACCGCCTCACCGAGACGCGGCACGAGGTGGCGCTGCCCGGCCTGCCGCCCGCCTGGGAGGGCAAGACGGTCGCCCTCCTGGCCGACTTTCAGGTGGGCATGGTCCTGCACAACCTGGATACCATCCGGCGCGCGGTAAAGCGGGTGGTGGACCTTCGCCCGGCCGCCGTGCTCATCGCGGGCGACTTTATCCACCAGCCGCCGGAGAACTTAGAGGGCAGCCTCGAGAGGGTCATTGGCTTGCTCAAACCGCTCTTGGACGCGCGGCTGCCCGTTTACGGCGTGCTCGGCAACCACGACTACGGCGTCGGCGTCAGCCAGGAGGAGGGCGAAGGCTACGCCGCGCGGGTGGAGGAGGCGCTAGAGGCCGCCGGCATCCCCATCTTGCAAAACGAGGCGGTCAGGCTCGAGCTCCCCGGCCATAGCGGCAACGCCCTCTACCTCGTCGGCATCGGCGAGCACGAGTTCGGCCACGACGACCCCGAGAGGGCCTTGGCCGGGCTTCCGGAGGACGCGGCGCGGCTGGTGATGATGCACAACCCAAAGACCTTCAAGGAGGTCCCCGCCCGCGCCGCGCCGCTCGCCGTCGCCGGCCACACCCACGGCGGCCAGGTGCGCTTGCCCTTTCTGGGCGACCGCTACTGGCTGGTTCCCAGGGGCAGTAGCGAGACCAACCTCTCGGGCTGGGTCGATAGGCAGGGCGAGGGCGACTACGGCCACAGCGGCAACCGCCTCTACATCACCCGGGGCATCGGCTTCAGCGTGGTGCCGATGCGCCTCTTCAGCCCGCCCGAGCTGACGCTGTTCACGCTCAGAAGGGACGGTTCGGCCAGCCGAGCAAGTGGGCATGCCGTTCACATGTGATAATGTTTAGAGCATGAGCAAGATGATCCAGATTCACAACGTGCCCGACGACTTGCACCGCAAGCTCAAGGTGCGCGCCGCCGAGCTGGGCATGACGCTTTCGGATTATCTCCTGGACGAGGCGGGAAAGGCGGCTGAAAGGCCCACGATGGCGGAGATGCTCGAGCGACTGCGTCGCCTACCTCCTGTAGAACTAGACGAAGATCCGGCGACCGTCATTCGCCGACACCGGGACGCCGAGTGAGCGCCCACATATTCGTCTAGGTGCTCGTCCTCGACGCCTCGGCCGCCGTTGCTACCGTCATCAACCAGCAACCCGAGGCTCCGCAACTCCTGTGGCGCCTCGCGCGGGCGGATAGTCTGCACGCGCCGCAGCTTCTGGACCTCGAGGTGCTCCAGGTTTTGCGCCGCTACACGCTTCAGGGAAAGCTCGCTGAGAAGGCGGCACAAAGAGCGCTCGAGCTGTTGGCCGACCTCCGGGTCAGCCGCTACGCTCACCTGCCGCTGTTAGGGAGAATTTGGGAATTGCGCGCCAATGTGACAGCCTACGACGCGGCCTATATCGCCCTCGCCGAAGCGTTGGGCGCGCCGCTGCTCACCTTGGACGCGCGGCTGGCGCGCGCGCCGGGCCACCGCGCCCGGGTCGAGGTGATAGGCTAGGCGGGTGACCCTGCCCCCGACCATCGTCTTCGACCTGGACGGCACCCTGGTCGACTCGCTAGAGGACATCGTCCTCAGCTTCCAGCACAGCTTCACGGTCTACAGCCTACCCGTGCCCGAGGCGCGTGCGATCAAAGATGAGATCGGCAAGCCCCTGGAGGATATGTTCGCGGTCTTTGCGCCCGCGCATGTCGAGGCGCTCAGCCGGGCCTACCGGAGCCACTACCCCGAGCACTTCACCGACCACTCGAGCCTCTATCCGGGCGTGCGCGAGCTCCTGAAGGAGCTCAGGCGGCGCGGCTACCGCAGCGCCGTCGCCACCACCAAGCGCAGCGACATGGCCCGGCTGCTGGCAGCGGCGGTAGGGCTCGACAAGCTCGTGGACCACCTTCAGGGCACCGACGACATCCCCCACAAGCCCGCGCCGGACGTGGTCTACCAGGCCGTCGCCGGGGCGGGCGGCGAGGGCCTGTGGATGGTCGGCGACACGGTGATGGACATCTTGGCGGGCAAGGCCGCCGGGCTCAGGACCTACGCCGTCACCTGGGGCACGCACGACGAGGTACTGCTAAAGTCGGCGCGGCCGGATATCCTGGCGCCCGATCTAGGCCGCCTCCTGGAGTCGCTGCCGCCTCTGGACTAGGCTAGACTGGAGGCGGATGCCCCGGTTCGACAGCAACTTCGACAGCAATGTGGCCAACAGCCTCATCCACCTCTACCGGGCCGAGGTGGGGCGGATGGTCATGTACCGCATCCGCTTGGACACCACCACCAACTGGTCCATCGTCACTACCGCCGGGGTGACCACCTTCGCCCTGGGCAACCCCGAGGTGTCGCACGCCGTCTTTCTCTTCGCGATGGTCCTCATCTACGCCTTTTTGCATATCGAGTCGCGGCGCTTTCGGGTCTATGAGATGTCGCACTACCGGGTGCGGCTGCTCGAGCGCTCCTTCTACCAAGAGATCCTGGACGCCGACGCCACGCCCAAGTGGCAAGAGCGCCTCTTGATGGACCTGAACCAGCCCAAGACGCCCATCAGCCGGCTCGACTCGCTCGGCTGGCGGCTCAGGCGCAACTACTTGTGGATCTACGGCGCGCTCATCCTGGCCTGGGCCTTCAAGCTCGACTTCATCGGCGGCAAGGCCGAGAGCTTCACCGAGTTCGTGAGTCGCGCCGGCGTCGGCCCCCTGCCGGGCTGGCTGACGGTCATGATCGTGCTGGCCTTTTACACTCTGGTCTTGGTTCTGGCCGTCTACGCCAGCCGCGACTACCGGCTCGAGAGCGATTAGCAGGGTTGCCGAGGGAGCGCCCTGCTATACTGTCGCATGAACAATCCGGAAAAACAGTACGTGATCGACATGCTGGCCGAGGACTCCTGGCGGCTGTTTAGGATCATGGGCGAGTTCGTGCAGGGCTTCGAGGAGATGAGTGAGGTGCGGCGCGCCGTCACCCTCTTCGGCTCGGCACGCTTGCCCCAGACCAACCCCTACTACGAGATGGCCGAAAGGCTGGCGCGCGACCTCGTCGGCTCGGGCTACGCGGTCATCACCGGCGGCGGCCCCAGCCTCATGGAGGCCGGCAACAAGGGCGCCTTCGAGGCGGGCGGTGTGAGCGTCGGCCTCAACATCGACCTGCCCCACGAGCAGTCGCCAAACTCCTACCAGACGCACGAGCTCAGCTTCCGCTACTTTTTCGTGCGCAAGGTGATGTTTGTGAAGTACTGCGTGGCCTTCGTGATCTTTCCGGGCGGCTTCGGCACTTTGGACGAGCTCTTCGAGGCGCTCACCATGATCCAGACCAAGAAGATCCTGCCCTTTCCCGTCTACTTAATCGGCTCCGAGTTCTGGCAGGGCATGCTCGACTGGCTCAAGCACACCCTGGTCGCGCAGGGCACCATCGCCGAGGCCGACCTCGGCCTCTTCAAGGTGGTGGACGACGTCAGCGCCATTCCGAGCGAGATCAGCGCCTATTACCAGGACGCCGACCACGGCGGCTTCAAGGTGCCGCAGCAGGACCCGGAGGCGAGCGCCAAGTCGGGAATGTGAAGGCGGGGGTGCGGGTGCCGCGGCCGGAGCCCGAACCCACCCTCAAAGCCGCGGCGCGGGCCCGTCCTGACGACAAGAGAAGGGCCTGAACGTCGTGACCATGCGGGCGTTCGGCTGCGGCGCTACGGGACGCTCGAGCACTGCGAATTGCTCCGCTAGCACAAGAGGCCGCTCCTGCGCATAATGGTCTAAGGAGGCAAGCATGAGCGATTTAGCTGCAAAAGACTGCGTGCCCTGCAAGGGCGGCGTGCCGCCGCTGAAGGGCGAGGGGCTGCGGACGTTTCAAGAGGAACTGGGCGGCGATTGGCGGGTGGTCGACGAGCACCACCTCGAGAAGACCTACTCCTTCAAGAACTTCCGCGAGGCGCTCGATTTTACGAGCCGCGTCGGCGAGATGGCCGAGGAGCAGGGCCACCACCCTGACCTCTACCTGGCCTGGGGCAAGGTGAAGCTGACGGTGTGGACGCACAAGGTGGGCGGCCTGACCGAGAGCGACTTCGTCTTCGCGGCCAAGGCCGACAGGCTGGTCTAGGCTGGGCAAGCAGAGGATGGCTGGCGGGAAGAGGCGCGGTTCGGGCCGTCACAGGGGCACCTCGCAGGTGGGATATGGGCCGGTGGAGTTTGGCTGAATTATAGACCCTTGGGAGCTTGGGTTGAGGACATACGTCCTGTTGGAGCGGCCTGTTAGAGCGGCGCCTTTTTGAAGTTCGGCGGGCGCTTTTCGCGCAGTGAGGCGAGGCCCTCCTGAACGTCGGGGCCCGCGAAGCCCAGGAACTCCAAGGCCAGCGAGGTGTCGAAGGTCGGCCCCGCCAGCCTCAGCCAGTTGTTCAGCGCGACCTTCGTCCAGCGGATGGCGGTCGGCGAGCCCGCGGCGAGACGCTTGGCGACCTCGAGGGCCTTGGCCATAAGTTCCTCGTCCTCGACGCAGAGCGAGACCAGGCCGATGCGCTCGGCCTCCTCGCCGGAGAGGGGCTCGCATAAGAGCAGGTGGTACTTGGCCTTGGCCAGGCCGCAGAGCAGCGGCCAGACCATCGCCGCGTGGTCGCCCGCCGCCACGCCCAGGCGGGTGTGCCCGTCGATGATGCGCGCCGACTTCGCGGCAATGGAGATGTCGGCCAAGAGCCCCGCCACCAGGCCCGCGCCCACCGCCGGCCCGTGCATCGCCGAGACGACGGGCTTCGAAAGGTTGACGAGGTTGTAGACGAGGTCCCTCGCCTCCTTCCAGACGCGGGTGAGGGTGTCATAGTCGCGGGTCATCTCCGAAACCAGGTCCAGGTCGCCGCCGGCCGAAAAACCCTTGCCCGCGCCGCGCAGGATGACGGCGGCGACCTCTTCGTCGCGGTCGATGTCGCGCCAGACCTCGGCGAGCTCGCGGTGCATGGTGTGGTCGGCGGCGTTGAGCCTGCCCGGCCGGTTCATGACCACCTCGAGGACGCCCTCGGCAGGCGAGGCGAACTTCAGGCTCCTGTACTGCGCGTAGCGTTCGAGTTGTGCCATGCCCCAGTCTAAGCTTTAGACTGGGCAAAAGCCGTGGTGTGGGCGCGGGAGCGCGGTAGACGGGTTCCCGGCCCCGCTGGGTCGGACTGGTCCTCAGCCGCACAGGCGGCGGGGTAGACTCGTGCATGATCGACGTAGCCGAACTCCTCGAGCGGGCCGTGCGCCTCTCCAGCCCTTCGGGAGAGGAGGCCGAGGTGGCGCGCTACCTCGTCTCGCGGATGGCGAGCTTTGCCGACCGCGCCTTTGTCGACGAGGCGGGCAACGCGGTGGCGCAGCTCGGCAGCGGCGAGCGGCACCTCGTCTTCCTGGGCCACATCGACACCGCGCCTGGGGAGGTTCCCGTTCGGATCACGGACGGCAAGCTCTATGGGCGGGGGACGGTGGACGCCAAGGGGCCGTTTTGCGCGGCCGTCGCGGCGGCCTCGAGGCTGGCTCCTGAGGTTCTGGGCCACCTCCGGCTCACGCTCATCGGCGCGGTCGAGGAGGAGGCGCCCTCGAGCAGGGGCGCGCGCTACGCCGTAACGGCGTATGACCGGCCGGACCTGATAATCATCGGCGAGCCGAGCGGCTGGGACGCCATGACGCTGGGCTACAAGGGCAGGCTGGTGCTCTCTCTGGGGCTCGAGAAGGACAATTTTCATAGCGCCGGCGACGAGGCGACGGCGGCCGAGGTCATCGCCGAGGGCTGGCAGAGGGTGCGCGACTGGGTGGGCTGGACGAACCAGAAACGCGGCGAAGAGGGCCTCTTTGAGCGCGTGCAGGTGTCGCTCCAGAGCATCGAGAGCGCAAACGACGGCCTGACACAGCGTGCCGCGGCGGTGATCGGCTTTCGCCTGCCGCCGGGGCTGCCGCCCGGTAGCGTAGAGGCAAGCTTGCGAGGGATGCTTGAAGAAAAGGAGGGCAACCTGAAGCTCGCTTTCTCCGGTCACGAGCGGGCCTACCGCGGTGCCAAGGACACGCTTCTGACGCGCGCGTTTCGCCTCGCTATCCGTGAGCTGGGCGGAACGCCGCGCTTCAAAGTGAAAACTGGCACCTCGGACATGAACGTGGTGGCGCCCTACTGGGACGTGCCGATGCTGGCCTATGGGCCGGGCGACTCGAGTCTCGACCACCGCCCCGACGAGCACGTGGCGCTCAGGGACTATCGGAAAGCCATCGAGCTGCTGACCCGGGTATTCAGCGGGCTGGGGTAAGCGCTCGAGGCCACTGGTCGCTTCTAGACCCCACTGGTCCTTCTAGACCCCACCCCTGGGCTATACTCGAGCCATGCCCCGCGTTGCCACCTCCTTGCCAGAGCTTCAGCGCGGGGTTCAGCCCTTTCTCTCCGTCCATGACGTCACCAAGCGCTTTCCCGGTGTGATCGCCAATGACCGCGTCAACTTCTCGGTGCGCTCCGGCGAGGTGCACGCCCTGCTGGGCGAAAACGGCGCGGGCAAGACGACCCTGATCAGCATGCTCTACGGTCTCTATCCGCCCGACGAGGGCGAGCTCAGGGTGCAGGGGCGGCCGGTACGCATGGGCTCGCCGGGTGACGCGATCAAGGCGGGCGTCGGCCTCGTCGCGCAGCACTTTCTCTTGGTCAGGCGGCACAGCGTGGCGGAGAATCTGGCCCTGGGGCTGCCGGGTACGCCCTTCTTTAGGCCGGCGAGGGGGCTCAAGGCGCGCATCCTTGAGCTCGGCCGGCGCTACGGCTTGGCTGTCGATCCGGACGCGCAAGTAGGCCAGCTCTCGCCGGGCGAGCAGCAGCGCGTCGAGATCCTAAAGGCGCTCATGCGCGGCGCCAAGCTGCTGATCCTCGACGAGCCTACGGGCGTCCTGACGCCGCAGGAGGCCGAGCGGCTCTTCGAGGTCTTGGAGGCGATGAAGCGCGAGGGGCACGCGGTGGTCTTCATCACCCACAAGCTGGACGAGGTGATGGCGGTGGCCGACCGGGTCACCGTCTTGCGCAAGGGCGCGGTGGTGGGGCAGATGGCTACGGCCGAGACGACGACGGCCGAGCTCGCCCGCATGATGGTCGGCCGCGAGGTGATTTTCGCGCCGCTGCGGGCGACGCGGGAGCCGGGTGAGGTGGTGCTCACGGCCAAGGACCTCCACGCCAGAGGCGACCGCGGCATGCCGGCACTGAAGGGCGTCTCCTTCAGCCTGCGCGCCGGTGAGATGCTCGGTGTGGCGGGAGTGGCGGGCAACGGCCAGCGCGAGCTCATCGAGGTCCTGACCGGGCTCAGGCGGCTCGAGCGGGGTACGCTCACGCTGGGCGAGCAGGACATGAGCAGATTGGACGCGCGCGGGCTCTTCGAGGCCGGCGTCGCCCACATCCCCGAGGAGCGCCTGGGTGTGGGCGTGGTGCCCGGCCTGAGCGTGGCCGACAACCTCGCCCTGCGCCACTATCGCTATCCGCCCTTCTCGAGGGGGCCGATCTTGGACGGCGGCGCGGTGAGGCGCTTCGCCGAGCGCGCGATAAGGGACTACGAGATCGCCACGCCTTCGCCGCGGACGCCCGCGCGGCTCCTGTCGGGCGGCAACGTCCAGAAGCTCATCTTGGCTCGAGAGCTGTCCGGCGAGCCGCGGCTCGTCGTCGCGGCGCACCCGACCTACGGGCTCGACGTGGGGGCGTCGGAGCTCACCCACAGGCTGCTCGCGGCGCAGCGCGAGCGAGGTGCCGGGCTGCTGCTGGTCTCCGAAGACCTGGACGAGATCCTGCGCCTCTGCGACCGGATCATGGTGCTCTTCGCAGGCGAGAGCATGGGTATCGTCTCGGCCGAAGCGGCCGACCGCGAGAGGCTCGGCTTGATGATGGCCGGGGCGGCACGAGCGTGAGCTGTGAAGTATGAGCTGTGATGTGAGCCGCGGGTCGTGAGGTACAGGCTCGAGCCCCGGGGTCACGCCTCGTCGCCCCTCGTCATCGCCGTCTCGCTGGGCGCCATCGTGGCGGCGCTCGTGGTCACCGGCTTCATCTTTATGGGCTTTGGCCACAACCCCTTGGCGGCCTATGGGCTGCTCATCGAGGCGACGCTGTCGGACCGCCGCGGCGTCTCCGAGGTGCTCCGCAAGACCGTGCCGCTGCTGCTCTGCGGGGTCGGTCTGGTCCTGGCCTTTCGGATGCGCTTCTGGAACATCGGCGCCGAGGGGCAGATCCTGGCCGGGGCCGTCGGCGCGGCGGCGGTGGCGCTCTTTTCGCCCGTCTCCGGCCCGCTGACCCTGCCGGCGATGTTCGTCGCCGGTTTCCTGGCGGGCGCCGCCTGGGGCTTTTTGCCCGCGCTCTTAAAGGCCGGCTTGGGCGTGAACGAAATAATCACCACCCTGATGATGAACTACATCGCCTTCTACCTCGTGCAGTACCTCATCCTGGGGCCGTGGCGGGGCCAGGCGGTGCGGGGCTTCGCCTACACCGACCGCTTTCCGCCCGACGCGGTCCTGCCCCTGCTGGCGGGCACGCGCCTGGCCTGGCCGATGCTCTTCGTCGCGGTTGTCCTGGTGCTCTTGATCAGCCTCTTGCTCGCCCGGACGCGGCTCGGCTTCGAGATCCGGGTGATCGGCCAGAGCCGGGCGGCGGCCAGCTACGCGGGCATGGGCTTTACCAGGGTGACGCTGCTGGTGATCATGATCTCGGCGGGGGCGGCGGGGCTGGCCGGCGTGGGCGAGGTCGCGGGCGTCCACTACCGCCTCTTGGACCCCGGCCAGATCTCGCTCGGCTACGGCTACACCGCCATCATCGTGGCGCTGTTGGCGCGGGGCAACCCGCTGGCGACCCTGCTCACCGCCACCTTCTTGGGCCTCGTCTTCGCGATGGGCGACGTGATGCGCGTGGTCCTGGGGCTGCCCTTCCAGATGACCGGGGTGATCAGCGGCCTGGTGCTCTTTTTCATGATCGCCGCCGAGCCGCTGATCCGCTACCGGCTGCGCCGGGTCGGCGTGGCGAAAGGAGGTGCCGGGTGGAGCTCGAGAGCTGGCTGATTAGCGCGACCGCGCGCTCGCTCGCCTTTGCCACGCCGCTCCTCTTCGCGGCGCTCGGGGAGATCATCGCCGAGCGCGCGGGCGTGGTCAACCTGGGCGTCGAGGGCATGATGATCGTGGGCGCCCTGGCCGGCTTCGTCGCCGCGCAAGCGAGCGGCAATCCGCTCGTCGGTGTGTTCGTGGCGGCCCTGGCGGCTGGGCTGGCCGCGCTTCTTCACGCCTTCTTGGCGGTCACCGTGCGCGCCGACCAGTACGTCTCGGGCCTGGCGCTCACCATCTTCGGCCTGGGACTCACCGGGGTCCTCGGCCGGCCCTGGCAGGGGCAGCCGCTTACGAACCCGTTTCGCACCGTGACCGTGCCGCTGCTGGCCGACCTGCCCTTCGTCGGCCCGGCCTTTTTTCAGGGTCAGCACCTGCTCACCTACCTGGCCATCCTCACCGCCCTCGCGCTCTGGTTCCTGCTCTTCTACAGCCGTCTGGGCATCAGCGTCCGCTCGGTGGGCGAGTCGCCGGCGGCGGCGGACGCGCTCGGCGTCGACGTCTACCTTATCCGCTACGGCTGTGTCGTCTTCGGTGGGATGATGGCCGGGGTGGGCGGAAGCTACCTCTCGCTCGCCTACCGCCCCTCGTGGTCGGAGGGGATGACGGCGGGCATGGGCTGGATCGCCCTGGCCATCGCCATCTTCGCCGCCTGGAACCCGCTCAGGGCGCTCTGGGGGGCCTTTCTTTTCGGGGCCTGCTTTCATCTCGCCTTTCGCCTGCAGGGAGTCCTCCCCGCCGAGTTCCTGCGGCTCCTTCCCTACGTGGCGACTATCGTCACCTTGACGCTCGCCTCCTTGACGCGCAGTGGGCGGCGCCAGGGCGCGCCGGAGGCACTCGGCAGCCCCTACCTGCGGGGCGAGCGCTAGAGCCGTGCGGACAGCCGTTTGTGACCTTTTTGCCATCTCTATAAAGACCATCTCTATAAAGACCATCTCTATGAAGATGAAGACCATCTCCGGACGGGCGGAAGGACTAGGCAAGCCTCGAGCCCAACTGGAATAATGGGGTCAGCCGGCAGTTTGCCCTGACACGGCGTTTCTAGGAGGTTGGCATGAACAGGCTCACGACACTGGCAGTCCTCGTCTTGCTCGTCTGCGGGGTCGCTCTAGCGCAGCTCGAGAACATGCGCGCGGGCTTTATCTATGTAGGACCCGTCGGCGACTTCGGCTGGACCTACTCGCACGACCAGGGCCGGCAGGCGGTCGACGAGCGCTTCGACTGGCTCGAGACCGTCTTCGTGGAGTCGGTCGCCGAAGGGGACACCGAGACCTTCATCGACCAGCTCGTGAGGCAGGGCGCCAACGTCATCTTCACCACCTCCTTCGGCTTTGGCGAGGGCACCCTGGCCGCCGCCCAGCGCTACCCCGAGGTGATCTTCGCTCACGCTACCGGCTTTCAGCGCGCGCCCAACGTGATGACCTACATCGCCGAGTTCTACCAGCTCTACTACTTGAACGGCCTCATGGCCGGGGCGCTCACCGAGTCGAACAAAGTAGGCTACGTCGCGGCTTTTCCCATTCCCGAGGTCAAGCGCCACATCAACGCCTTCGCCCTCGGGGTGCGCGAGACCAACCCCGAGGCCGTGGTCGAGGTGCGCTGGCTCTACAACTGGTTCGACCCCGCAGGCGCGGCCGAGGCCACCCAGGCGCTCATCGCCGAGGGCGCCGACGTCTTCGCCTTTTCCGAGGACACCCCCACGGTGATCCAGACCGCCGCCGAGCGCGGCTTGCCCAGCTTCGCCCACTACTCGGCGATGTACGACTTCGCGCCCGACCACGTCGTCTCCGGGCAGCTCGCCAACTGGGAGGCAATCTACGCGGATTTTCTCGAGGGGGTTCACAGCGGCGAGTACACCGCCGAGACCTTGGAAGACGTCGACTACTGGTGGCTCCTGGCCGAGGGCGCCGTCGAACTCGGCGCCAGAGGGGGCATGCCCATCAACCCGGCCTTTGAAGAGCCTCTGCGGGCGGTGACGGTAGACGACCCCGAACTGGGCGAGGTGTCCGTCTACGACCTGGTGATGGCCCGCCACGAGGCGATGAGCGAGGGCGGACCGGAGGCCTTTGACCCCTTTACCGGTCCGGTTATGGACCGCCGCGGCAACGTGGTGGTCGCGGCGGGCGTGACGCCCGGCCAAGAGGAGCTCGAGACGCTCGAGTGGGCCGCCGAAGGCGTCTCGCCGACGAGCCCCTGGGACAACGAGCCTTAGGCTTTGCCAGTGACGACAGAGGGCGGGCCTAGGGCCGCCCTCAGAGCTTAGATGAGAGAACGCCTCGGAAGGCTGGACAGCAGGTGGACCCGGGTCGGCGGCTTGCCGATGCACGCACGAGTTTCCCTTGATGCGCTTCCTGGAGTCAAACCGGTCATCGTCTTGGTCCACGGCCTGGTCATCTCCAGTCTCTATATGGTGCCGACCGCTCGGCGGCTCGCGCCCTTTTATTCCGTGCTGTCGCCTGACTTGCCGGGCTTCGGCAAGAGCGGCAAGCCCCGGCGGGTGCTGACGGTGCCCGAACTGGCCGACGCGCTCGCCGCCTGGATGGACGCTGTCGGTCTGGGCCGCGCTGTGTTCGTCGGCAACTCGCTCGGCTGCCAAGTGCTGGTGGACCTGGCCGTGCGCTATCCGGCCCGGGTCGAGCGCATGGTCTTGGCCGGACCGACCATGGACCCGGCGGCGCGTAATGCGCCGGAGCAGATCGGGCGCTGGCTGCTCGATTGGCCGCTCGAGCGTCCTTCGCTGGCCTTCGCTCACCTGCGCGACTACCGCGAGGCGGGCCTGCGCCGGGCCTGGCGCACCCTCATGCACGCCTTGGACGACCCCATCGCGGAGAAACTTCCTTTCGTCAGAGCTCCGACGCTGGTGGTGCGCGGCTCGAGGGACGTCATCGTGCCGCAGGGCTGGACCGAGGAGGCCGTCCGGCTCCTTCCTCGGGGGCGGCTGGCCGTCATCCCGGGAGGGCCCCACGTGGTCAACTACACCACCCCGCGCCCCTTCGCCCGCATCATTCGCAGCTTTGTAGAGGGCGCTACCTGGCTGGCGAGGCGACCACCCCCGCCGGGCTCGAGGGCGTCTCCTTGACTTGCCGAACCCCGTTCATGCGTTCAGGCGTTGGGCCTCAAGAGGTGGTGTAGGCAAGGCTCGTAGGTGACGCCCTGCCTGAAGTCGGTCGCCAAGTCTTCGACCGTGACCTCGGCCAGGGCTGCCAGAAGCGCGTCGCGCACCCGCCGCCAGACGTGGCTGCGGGCGTGGCAACGGTCTTCTTCTAGGCAGGGCTGGTGCCAGTTGAGCGAGATGCAAGAAAGCGGCGCCACCGGGCCGTCGACGGCCCGGACCACCTCGCAGAGCGTGATTAGATGGGGCTTGCGGGCCAGCGCGTAGCCGCCGCCCGTACCCTTTTTGGAGCGAATGACGCCCTTGCTCGACAGGAGAGCGAGGATTCTGACGAGGTAGGGCCGGGCGACGCCGGTGGCCTCGCTGATGTCGTCGCTGCCCACCCAGTGGTCGAGCGCTTGCGTGCCCAGGTATCCCAGCGCCTGGAAGGCATAGATATCCGTGGAGGAAAGCCGCATACCCCTCCAGCATAGCAAAGCGCCCCGCTGCTTTTGGAAAAGCCCGAGCGCTAGTCGAGCTCGCCGACCTCGAGCATGTCTTGTAGAGACTCCTCGCACAGCCTCCGCGCCCTCGAGCAGAGGCAAGCGCCAAGCCGTCGAGCAGCGCCAATTTAGGAGAGCAGCGGCCACAAGTAGTCCCTCTCACGGTGGTTCTCTTTCCAAGGTGGGAGGTCGGCAGCTTTCCCTGCCGGCCCTTTCCGCAGGCTCGACCACGCTCTGCGGCGGGCGCGTGAGCGCGTGGCTTCGCCCATGACACGCCTCAGGCGGCGCAGGCTCGGGCCAGCCTGACTATAGCCTATCCCAAACCTGTAGCCTATCTCGAAGCTTGTCTCGAGCCTCGTAAAATTTCCGGCCTCCCGGGCTTGACATAGCGAGCCCTGGTTGTGTATTATAGGTCTTGCGCTTGCAAGAGGTCCTATTGGGCCGAAAGAGCGCAGGAACCATGAAAATCCAGTTATAGACAGAAACCTGTTGATTCCACAACAAGAAGTGAAGGTTTAATAGGAGCCACAAGTCCTATTGATGAGTCTTAGGGCTCTAATTTGGAGAGTTTGATC
>JALZLY010000167.1 GCA_030858465.1 Deinococcota bacterium | reverse complement strand
GCTAAGTTGGACGCCATGCTTTTCGGACAGGATGAGGATACCCCGGAGGCGGTCTACAATTAGGCGCACAAGATGAAGCGGCACACTATAGGCACACAAAAGCAAAAAATGACCGGCTTTCTCAGTCGGTCATTTCTCTAGTTTTGTCGTCTAGGACGTGGTGCCGAGAGCGGGACTTGAACCCGCACGGGGTCTCCCCCGACAGATTTTAAGTCTGTTGCGTCTACCGATTCCGCCATCCCGGCGCTAGGGAAGTATACGCGTCTCGGCTTCGACCGTCAACGCTTGGCGGTACGCGTGTACATGGTTCTCAGACGCGAGTAGGCGCGCACTTCCGGCCCTGGACGGCTGTATCCCCACGCTCAAGATAGCGTACATTGGGCTGCCAGAGCGCATGTTATCGTCAAAGGGTGAAACGGACGCCGCTGTATGAGAACCACCTCGCTTTAGGGGCGCGTATGGTGGACTTCGCGGGTTGGGCCATGCCCATCCAGTACCCCACCGGCATCAATCAGGAGCACCTGGCGGTCCGCAACGGGGCGGGCCTCTTCGACGTCAGCCACATGGGCGAGATTCGCGTCTTGGGGCCGCAGGCGACCGAGTTCTTGCGCTTCGCCACCCTGAACGACCCAGCCAAACTCAAGAAGGGGTCGGGGCAGTACTCGATGCTGCCCAACGACCGAGGCGGTCTCGTCGACGACCTCTACATCTACCGTGAAGAGGACGAGGAGTATCTTGTGGTCGCCAATGCCTCGAACGCCGAAGCGGTTTACGAGCAGCTCAAGGGGGTGGCCGAAGGCTACGACGCCCACGTCGTCGACGAGGCCGACACCTGGGCGCTGATGGCCCTGCAGGGACCCGGCGCGGCGCTGCTCCTGGGCCGGCACAGCGACGACGACGTCACCGACCTCAGGAAAAACCGCAGCCTGAAGACGGTCGTCTCCGCCTGTCCGGTCAAGGTAGCGCGCACCGGCTACACCGGCGAGGACGGCTTCGAGATCTTCTGCCATCCCACCGACGCGCCGATCCTCTGGGACATCTTGGTGGGTGCCGGGGCGGTGCCCTGCGGCCTCGGCGCCAGGGATACCCTCCGGCTCGAGGCCGGTTTTCCACTCTTCGGCCATGAATTCGGCGCCGACACCAACCCGCTCTGCAGCGATTACGCTTGGGTGGTCAAGGACAAGGATTTTTATGGCCGCGAGGCGATGTGGAAGCCGGCTTGCCAGCGGCGGTTGGTCGGCCTCAGGATGCTCGAGCGCGGCATCGCCCGTCAGGGCTACGACGTCTACGGCGGCGGCAAGCTCGTCGGCCAGGTGAGCTCGGGAACCATCTCGCCGCTGACTCGCCAGAGCATCGCCATGGCCTGGTTGGACCGGGGCTTCAGCGCGCCGGGCAGCGACGTGAACGTGGAGATTCGCGGCCAGTTGGTGCCCGCTACGGTTGTCAAGCCCCCCTTCTATCCCTAAGCCGAACCTTAAGCAAGGAGAGACAATGGAAATACCCAAGGACCTCAAGTACGCCTCCAGCCACGAGTGGACCCGTTCCGAAGGGGAGGTGGTGACGGTAGGCATCACCGACTACGCTCAGGACCAGCTCGGCGACGTCGTCTTCATCGAGCTGCCCGAGGTAGGCCGGCAGGTCCAAAAGGGCGACGCGGTGGCGGTGGTCGAGTCGGTCAAGACCGCCTCGGACATCTACGCGCCCGTCTCGGGCGAGATAAGCGAGGTCAACGAAGCGCTCAAAGACGCCCCGGAGACGATCAACGAGTCACCCTACGAGAGAGGCTGGATGTTTCGCCTGCGCGCCGCGAGCCCTGCGGAGTTGGAAGGGCTTATGGACGCTGCCGGCTACCTGAGAAGCGTGGAGGGCTAGGGTTGAACTTCATTCCTCACACCAAAGAGGACATAGCGCGCGCGCTCGAGGCCATCGGCGCGAAGAGCGTGGACGCGCTCTTCGCGGACATCCCCGAGCGCCTCAGGGACCCCGAGTTGGACATCCCCGCGGGCCTCGACGAGACGGCTCTGCTCGAGCACCTGCAGGCGCTCGCCGCCAAGAACAGCTCGGGCGGCCCGAGCTTTTTGGGCGGCGGGGTGCAGCGGCACTTCATCCCCTCGGTGACGCCGCACCTGGCGATGCAAAGCGAGTTCGTCACCGCCTACACGCCCTACCAGCCCGAGGTGGCCCAGGGCCTCCTCCAGGCCACCTTCGAGTTCCAGACGATGATGTGCGAGCTCACCGGCTTGGACGTGTCCAACGCCTCGATGTACGACGGCGCTTCGAGCGTGGCCGAGGCCGCCCTCCTGGCGATGCGGGCGACGCGGCGCAGCAAGGTGCTCGTGTCAAAGGGCCTGCACCCCGAATCGCGCGAGGTCTTGGCGACCTACCTCCAGGCGCTCGAGGCGACGGTCGAGGAGATTGCCTTGGGCGGCCTCGTCACCGGCGAGCTTGACGTGAGCGAGGACGTGGCCTGCGTTATCGTCCAGAACCCCAACTTCCTCGGCTACTTAGAAGCCATGCCGCGCTTCGCCGAAGCAGCGCACGGAGCGGGCGCGCTCTTCGTCGCGGTGGTGGACCCGCTCAGCCTGGCGGTGCTTAAGGCCCCCGGCGACTACGGCGCGGACATCGCCGTGGGCGACGGCCAGACGCTCGGCAACCCTCCCAACTTCGGCGGGCCTTCCTTCGGCTTCATGGTGGTCAAGGACGCGCTCGTGCGCCAGTTGCCCGGCCGCCTCGTCGGCGAAACCAAAGACGTAGACGGCAAGCGCGCCTTTGTCCTGACCCTGCAGGCGCGCGAACAGCACATCCGCCGCTCCAAGGCCAAGTCGAACATCTGCTCGAACCACCAGCTCATGGCCCTGATGGCCGCGGTCAACATGGCCGCGCTCGGCCCTACGGGTCTGAGGGAGATGGCGGCGGCCAGCGTCCAAAACGCCCACAAGCTCGCCTCCGCGCTCGCCGGGGTAGGCTTTAAGGTCAAGGACGAGGCGCGCTTTTTCAACGAGTTCGCGCTGAACGTGGCAGCGCCCGCCACCACCGTGAGGGCGAGGCTGGCCGAGGCGGGCGTCCACGCCGGGGTGCCGGTGCCCGCCTCCTTTGGCTTGGGCGAGGCGGTGGTCCTGGCCGCGACCGAGCTCACCACCGCCAAGGACATCAGGCGCCTGGTGGAGAGCTTGCAGGACGTGGCGCCGGCCCGCCCCCCCATGAGGCAGCTCGAGGAAGCCGCCCATGATTGAAGGCAACCATGATTGAAGCCAAAGAGCACCCCGTCACCAAGACCGAAAGACAGCGCCGGGACTTCCCACTCATCTTCGAACGCGCCAGACCGGGCAGGCGTGCGGCCCAGCCACCCAAGGCCGAGGAGACCGACCTGGCCGCTCTGCTGGGCGAGGAGAACCTGAGAGCGCGCCCCCCCAGGCTGCCCGAGGTCTCCGAGCTCGACCTGGTGCGGCACTACACCCAGCTCGCCCACCGCCAGTTCTCCATCGACGGCAACGTCTATCCGCTGGGTTCATGCACCATGAAGTACAACCCCAAGGTCAACGAGGAGGCCGCCAAGCTCTTCGCCGAGCTCCACCCTTACCAGGACCCGGCAACGGTGCAGGGCGCGTTGGAGCTTCTCTACAACCTCCAGGGCGACCTCTGTGCCATCACCGGCATGGACGCGGTCAGCCTGCAACCCGCCGCCGGTGCGCACGGCGAGCTGACCGGCATCCTGATCATCCGCGCCTACCACGAGTCGAGGGGCGAGGGGCAGCAGCGCCGCGTGGTCATCTGCCCGGACAACGCCCACGGCACCAACCCCGCCACCGCCTCGATGGTCGGCTACGACGTGCTCGAGGTGCCGACGGGCAAGGACGGCGAGGTGGACTTGGCGGCCTACCGGGCGGCTCTGGGCCCGCACATCGCCGCGGTCATGCTGACCAACCCCAACACCCTGGGCATCTTCGAGACCAACATCCTTACCATCAGCCGCCTCGCCCACGAGGTCGGCGCGCAGCTCTACTATGACGGCGCCAATGCCAACGCCATCTTGGGCCGCGCCCGGCCCGGCGACATGGGCTTCGACGTGGTGCATTTAAACCTCCACAAGACCTTCACCACCCCTCACGGCGGCGGCGGGCCGGGCACCGGCCCGGTCGGGGTCAAGGCGCACCTGAAGGGCTTTCTGCCCGTGCCGCTCATCAAACGCAGCGGCGAAGGCTTCGACTACGACTACGACCTGCCGGCGACGATCGGGCGGATGCGGAGCTACTACGGCAACTTCGGCAACCTGGTGCGGGCCTATACCTACATCCGCGCTTTGGGAAGAGAAGGGCTCAAGCAGGTCTCGAGCATGGCCGTCTTGAACGCCAACTACCTGCGCGTCAAGATGAGAGAAGCGGGCTTCAGGGTCGCCTTCGACCGCGTCAACATGCACGAGTTCGTCGCGCAGCCGCCCGCGGGCCTGAAAACTCTGGACATCGCCAAGGCGCTGCTGGACTACGGCGTCCATCCCATGACCGTCTACTTTCCGCTGGTGGTCAAGGAGGCGATGATGGTCGAGCCGACCGAGACGGAGTCGCTCGAGACCTTGGACGACTACGCCGAGATCCTGGCCGAGATTTTAGAGCGGGCACGCGGCGATGAGGGCTGGCTGGCGGGTGCGCCCTACCACACCCCGGTGAGGCGCCTCGACGAGGTGAGGGCCGCCCGCAAGCCCGTCTTGCGCTATTCGCCCCCTTAGCGGAGCGGTGGTCTTCATGCTGCTCATGAGCCTCCTCACGGCCTGGCTGCTCGGCTTCGAAGACCGCCTCGTCTACTTCCCGACCCGCGAGCTCGTCGCTAGCCCCGCCGACTACGACCTGCCCTACGAGCGCGTCACCTTCGAGGCCGAGGACGGTCTGAGGCTGATGGGCTGGGTCATCCCCAGCGAGGGCGAGGACTGGCTCCTCTACTTCCACGGCAACGGCGAGAACGTCTCGCGCTACCTGACGCTCATAGCCCGGCTGCACGAGCTCGGCTTGAATATCCTCATCTTCGACTACCGGGGCTACGGCGAGAGCGAGGGCGTTCCCAGCGAAGCGGGTCTCTACGCCGACGCTCGAGTGGCCTACGCCTTTTTGCAGGGGCGCGGTGTCGGCCCCGAGCGGCTCTACCTCTACGGCTTCTCGCTCGGCAGCGGCGTAGCCGTGAACCTGGCGACCGAGGTCGAGGTCGCCGGGCTGGTGCTCGAGGCCGCCTACACCTCCTTGCCGGCGGCCGGGCGCCACCGCTATCCCTTCTTGCCCACCGGGTTCATGCGCAACCGCTACGACTCCTTGAGCAAGATTGCCGAGGTGCGCGCGCCGCTCCTGATGCTGCACGCTCGAGACGACTACACGGTTCCCTTCCGGCAAGGCCAGGAACTGTACGCGGCAGCCGCCCAGCCCAAGCGCTTCACCGAGCTGAGCGGCGGCCACATCGCCATGCTGCGGGAGTCTCCCGACCCCAGGGGTTTGTGGGCCATCGAGCGCTTTGTCGAAGGCCGCGAGTGATGGGCGCCGCATGACGCCTCCACGACCCTTCATCCTCCTCTCGGTGGCGCTTCTGCTCGTGGCCTCGAGCCTCACTTGGAGCGAGGGGATAAAGCCACCTCCCCTGGAGGCGCCGCACGAGACATCGGCCGAGCAGGTGGCGCGCGGCGAGGCGCTCTATATGTTTTACTGCACGACCTGCCACGGACGGCAGGGCAAGGGGCTCGAGGAGGCAAGAACGGCCTTTCCCGAGGAGCACCGCTTCTGCGAACGCTGTCACGCCCCCCGCAACCCCCGGCAGCTGGCGCAGGAGGCGATGACGCCGGAGTACGCCTTTTCCGTGGGCATCGCGCCGCCCCTGTGGGGAGCAGGGGCGCTCAGAAACTTTGACGCCGCCGCGTTCTACCACTACGCCCGCGCCGCCATGCCCCGCCAGGCACCGGGCAGCCTGAGCGGTCAGGACTATCTGGACATCGTCGCCTTTATTCTGGCGCAGGTCGAGAGGCTGCCGGAGGGGGCTGTGCTTGACGAGCGGACCATCGAAGCGGTGCCTCTGGGAGCAGGTGGCGAGTAGCCACGGCCATTCGTGACGGCACCAAAAAACGAGCGGGACAAGCGTCCCGCTCGAGCCTTGAGCCTCTAACTCAGCCCCGCTGGTTCAGCTGCCGCAGCCGACCGCGCCCTCGCCGCCCGGCGCCTGCTTGCCGTCGGTGCGAAACGAGCTGCCGCAGCCACAGGAACTCGTGGCGTGCGGGTTGTTGACGCTGAAACCGCCGCCCATCATGTTCTCGACGTAATCGACCTGCGAGCCCTCCAAGAGCGGTAGGCTGGCCTTGTCCACCACCAGACGAATACCCGCGTCCTCGACGACGGTATCGCCGTCCAAGGTGCGGTCGTCGATGGCCATGCCGTACGAGTAGCCGCTGCAGCCGCCGGACTTGATATAGATCCGAATCGCGGCGTTATCCTTACCGGTGTTGCCGAGGATTTCCTTGGCTTTGGCCGCCGCCGTTTCGGTTATGGTCAGTGTTTGCACGCTTCACCTCCCAGGTGCCCAAAGGCACCTTGCTCTCTACCTATTAAGGTAGCACAAAGCATGTCCGGCAAAGGTGGAGTGGCGTACCTAAGGACCCCGTAGGAGCTTTGGGAGGGGCTTTGGGATGTCAGCCGGGAGCTTGGCAAACGGGCGCTGCCTTGCTATACTTGCCTGCGCGTTCAGGCGTGGGCGTATAGCTCAGTTGGTAGAGCGGCGGTCTCCAAAACCGTAGGTCGAGGGTTCAAGTCCTTCTGCGCCCGCCAC
>JALZLY010000166.1 GCA_030858465.1 Deinococcota bacterium | reverse complement strand
CTCTCAGACGCTCCGCGCCTGCTGCTCGTGCTTGCCTTCGGCGAACTCTTCGACGATCTTGGCGCAAAAAGCGGGCAGGTCGTCCGGCTTGCGGCTGGTGACCAGCCCCTGGTCGGTGACCACCTCCTCGTCCACCCACTCGCCGCCCGCGTTGCGGATGTCGGTCTGCAGGGTCGGAAACGAGGTCAGCCGCCGTCCGCGGATCACGTCCGCCTCGACCAGCGTCCAGGGGCCGTGGCAGATCACCCCCACCGGCTTGGCCTGCTCGAAAAACCCGCGCACGAAGGTGACGGCCTCGGAGTCGCCGCGGAGCTTGTCCGCCCCCACCGTGCCGCCCGGCACGATCAGGGCGTCATAGTCGTCCGGCGAAACCTCGGAGAAGGCCTTCTCCACCGTGAACGTTTCACCGGGCTCGAGGTCGTGGTTGACGGTTTGAACCTCGCCCCGCTGAGCGCCTACCACCGTGACGCCGGCACCGGCGTTCTCGACGGCCTCCTTGGGCTCCGTAAACTCGACCTGCTCGGTGCCCGCCGGAGCGATGAGGATGGCGACCTTGCGTCCTTGCAACTCGTTTGCCATGATCGTTTCCCTTCTGAAGTTTCTGAGTCGTATACAGGTTCTAAGCCAGGTCGGCGCCGATCTGCGGCAAGATACCGACTGCTCGGCGCTGCCCCAGCGCGCGACGATCCGGCCGCTCTCGAAGCGCGCGATCTGCATGCCGCGGGCGACCTCTTGCTGATTACTGACCGCCCGCGTCGTAGCTGACGCGGTAGATTACGCCGCCCGTGTCCTCGGCGATAAGCAGCGAGCCGTCCTGCATGACCAGCAGGCCGGCGATGCGGCCGAACTGCGCCTGGCCGTCCTCGAGCAGCCAGCCGGTGATGAAGTCCTCGAATTCGCTGGGCTCGCCGTTCTCGAAGCGCAGCAGCACCACCTTGTAGCCCACCGGCGGCTGGCGGTTCCAGGAGCCGCGCATGGTCACGAAGGCGTGTCCTCGGTAGTCCTCGGGGAAGCTCTCGGCGGTGTAGAAGACGAAGTTGATCGGCGAGGAGTGCGCCTGATAGCCGATGACCTGCCCCACCGTCTCGGCCTCGCAGTAGGCCGCCAAATCGTCGTAGCTTTCGTCGGGCGGGGGATAGGGGATATACAGGTCAGGCTGCCTGTCGGCGTAGCAGTAGGGCCAGCCGTAGTCGTTGCCCGCCTCGATGAGGTTCAGCTCGTCAGGCGGCGAGTCGTCGCCGCGCCAGTCGGCGCCCATGTCCATACCCCACATCTCGCCCGTTTCCGGGTGCCAGTCGAAGCCGAGGGTGTTGCGCAGGCCGCTCGCGAAGATTTCGCGCGACGAGCCGTCAGGCTCCACCTGTAAGATGGTGGCGTGCTCCTCGTTGGTCTCCGGGCAGGAGTTGCAGGACGAGCCGACATTGATGTAGAGCATGCCGTCAGGGCCGAAGCGCATGGTGCGGTTGCCGTGCTGGCCGCCGTCGGGCAGGTCGTCGATGACGACCTCGAGCTCCGCCTCCTCGCCCTCGCCGGGAAGGTCGCCGACCCAGACCGTCGTCGGGTTGGCGAGGTAGAGCCGGCCCTCGTGGATGGCGACGCCGTGAACCCCCTCGAGTTCCGAGGCCACGGTCTGCCGGTCGTCGGCCTGGCCGTCGCCGTCGCTATCCCTCAGCGCGACTACCTCGCCCGCCTCCTGGAGCGTCACGAAGACGGCGCCGTCTTCGCCCTGCGCCATCATGCGCGGGCGCTCGAAGCCTTCGGCAAAGACGCTTATCTCAAAACCCTCGGGGAGTTGAAGCCCGCCGATGCGCTCTTCGCTGGCCTCGAGCTGCGCCGGGATAAAGGCCGTGCCCTCGACGGTGTTGACCTGTGCCTCCGGCGCTTCGTCCGCCTCCTCTTGGGCCGCCGCGAGACCGAGAAAGCCCAGCAGCAGCATGAGTGTAAAGACGATCACTCGGTTTATCGTCACTCGTTTCATCGATGGTCTCCTTTGGGATGGGCTCCGTTGGGGCCCTTGGGTCGGGCGCTGCCGTTCGCGGGTCCGGGGTCGGCGAGATCCTACCTGAAGCAACTCGCACGGAAGTAACGGGTCCTGTGGGGATGCTGGGGTGCTGGCACAACAAAGGCAGCTTAGCTCGAGCGGCGAATCGGATTCCTTACCTCGTCCCCAAAAAGTGAGCCCCACTAAAAAGGCCGCCCAAGTGGGGCGGCCTTCGGTTGACATTCGGCTGTTTACTGAAGCCCCTGCGCCCACTCGAGGATGGCCTGATTTGCCTCGTCAGCCGCTTCGATGATCGCGGCATGACCCGCGCCGGGGAGAATGACGAGTTGCGAGCCCGCAATGCCCTCATTCATCTCCTGGTGGATCTCGAAGGGGGTGAGGGTGTCCTCCTGGCCGACGATGATCAGGGTCGGCACGGTGATTTGTGCAAGCGTCTCGCTGGAGTCCGGCCTGTCCGCGAGCGCGTTGCCGCCGCCCACCGCACCCTCCAAAGAGGCTTGCTGAACGATGCTGGTGAGGTGTTCGGCGAGTTCGGGCATGTTCATGCGGGCGTCGCCGGAGAGCATGTCGGGCAGCAGGAAATCGACGAGCGAGCCGACGCCCTCTTGCTGCGCCTGCTCGGCCTCGCCGCGCCACATCGCGGCTTCGGCGACCCCGGCGGGCAGATGAACGGTGTCGATCAGGATGATACCGCTAAGCCGCTCGGGCGCCTGGCGGACCATCTCGAAGATGACGATGCCGCCCATCGACATGCCGCCCACCACGGCCTGCTCGAGGCCGAGTTCGTCCATCACCGCGAGCACGTCCTGGGCGTAGATTTCAATGGACGCCTCCTGGCTCGGCGCGACGCTCATGCCGAAGCCGCGCAGGTCCACGGTGATGACCTGGTACTGCTCCGAGAGCGGCCCTACGTTGTCTCTGAAGAGCTCGCCGGAGAGGGGGTAGCCGTGGATGAGGAGCATCGGCTCGCCCTCGCCCTGGATCTGGTAGTAGACTTGAGCGCCGTCAACTTCGACAAAGTTCTCGTCGGCGGTAGCGCCCGTCTCGGCAAAGGCAGCGCCGGCGAAGAGTACGCCGCCAACGAGCAAGGTGAGAACGAACGGGTAAATCTTTTTCATAAATGATTCCCTTTCAGTGTGGATTGCTCTTTAGTTTGTGGAGCTAGACAATGATAAAGGCCGAGCCGAGCCGAGCACTGTACCAAGGCCTACAGGTCGCCTACAGGTCGGTGTTTGCCTGCGCGGGACGCTGGGCCGGTCAACCGTTTCGGGTCAACCATTTGACGGAAATGGTCGTGGGGGTTGTGTTTGGATTCGACCCGCATGGTCGCGGCCTCGAGCGGCGTGATGTTTGTACCCCATGCGCTATAGGGTCCGTGCTCTAATTGCTCGAGGCACCGCCCCATCTGAAACAGAGACCCTACTCGAAGCTCTTGCCGAACACCTTTTTTATGTTGCCGACGACGCCGAACCTCCCCTCCAAACCGCCGACCTTCGTCGACCTGCTTCCGCCGGCCTGATGGCGTCCGACGAGCAGCTCGTTCGGCGCATGGCCGGGCGTGACGAGGCCGCCCTGGTTCAACTGCACCGCCGTTACGCCCCTTACCTCCTGGCGATGGCCCGGAAGATGCTCGACGACCCGGACGAATGCCGGCAGAGTGTCGAGGACGCCTTTGTCGGAGCCTGGCACGCGGCCGCTCGGTTCGACCCCTCACAGGCGAGCGCCAGAACCTGGCTCGTCACCCTCGCCTACCGCCTGACGATGACCCGGATGCGGGGCGGAAGGCTCGAGGCGGCACTCGAGAGTCGGGACGCGCCCAGCCGGTCGCCCGACCAGGCGCCCGAACAGGTGCCTGACCAGATGCCTGACCACACCGGTCGCGCCCAGTTGCGCGAGGCGGTCGGTGAGCTCAGCCGCGACGAGCGCGAGCTCATCGGGTTGGCCTTCTATAGGGGCTACTCATACCAGGAGCTTGCCGATATCACGGGTTACCCGCTCGACACCGTCAAGGCCAAGCTGCGCCTGGCCTTGGACAAGCTCAAGGCGCGGTTACAAGGGAGAAGCGATGAAGACTGATAAGGGGTGGAGCGCCTACCGCAGGGACGAACAACAGGTTAGGCAACAGCCCAGGCAACAGGGTGGACAGCAAGATGGACAGCAGGGTGGACAACGCCTCAGAGGCTGCGAAGAGGAGGGCCGCGAAGAGAAGGGCCGCGAAGAGAAGGGCGTAGTCTGGGCCAATCTCGAGCTTCTTGCCGCGCTGGTCTTGAGCCAGGACCCCGCCGACCTGCCGGCGGACGCCGCGGCGCGTCTGCTCGAGCGTATCCGCCGCGAGGCAGGGGTGACGCCGGGGGCGGACGGCGGCTGAACCACCGGGCCCGGCGGCGAAGGGCGTCAGGGCGCGGTGGCCGCCGCGGCGAGGCTGTCGAGCGCGTTCCTGATATTCCCCAGCATCTCGTCCATGCCGCTGAGGCCGTGGCGTTCGGCTAGGTACACGGGGTCGTTGTAGGCGACGAAGACGCGGCCGTCTTCGTCCTCCCAGAGGAGCATCTTCTGGGGCAGGTCGATGGCGACGGTCTGGGCGCTCTGCATGAGCGGCGTGCCCGCCTCGGGGTTGCCGAAGAGGACGACCCGCGTCGGCCTCAGCTCGAGCCCGGCCTCGGCGGCGTTCTGGGCGTGGTCGACGATAGCGACGACGATGAAGCCGTTGGCTTCCAAGGCGGCCTCGAGCTGGGCCTGGGTCTCGGCGACGCTGCGCGGGCTCTCCATGACGACGAGGCCCTCCGCCGTGGGCGTGGCCTCTGGGGGTGCGGCCGCTTGCGCCTGGACGAGCGTGACGAGTAAGAGCGGCAAAAGGGTAAGGGCCAAACGTTTGGGTAGCATCTATGTTACCTCCGGTATGGATGTCGGTATGGATGTCGGTTCGAACCGCCTGCCGGCGAAGCGCAACCGCCGAGGCGACGTTTGGACGGCTCGAGTGGACGCCCCCAGCAGCTGCCTGAGAACAGCCGACCCCTGTCGGGGCCGGCGTAGAAATGCTTACGTCGCGGGTGTCGTTATTGCCCCATTTCCACCGAGTCCACAGCCGAGCGAGGGAAAGGTCCCATGAGCTGGCTGAAGGTCACCTCACCCATCTGGCCGGGCTCGTCGCCGTAGGTCCGGTAGTCGGCGTGGTAGGCGACGAGCAGCGTCTGATAGTCATGGTCGGCGTCGACGGTGATGGTTGTCATGGCGTTGCCGTTCTGGTCGGCGGTGAAGGTGTTGGCGGGCAGGCCGCCGGCGGGTCCTACTTCCATCTCGGGCTCCTCGATGACCCACCACATGGTGTAGATGCCGCCCGGCACCAGTCCGCTGGCGGCGACCATGATGCTGTCCTCGCCGGCGTCGCTGGCGGTGACAAAGGCGGCGCCTCTGGCCGCTAGCCACTCGTCTTCGCCAAAGCCTTCGGGAATGCCATGCTCGGCGGCGGGCATCAGGCTGACCGTGCTCTCCGGTTGACCCGCGCCCATCGCTTCGTCGCTGCTAGCCATCCCTTCGTCCTCCGTCCCCATCTCGTCGAAGCTCGTCTCGGGCGCGAAGGGCGCTTCGGGATCGACCACGAACCAGGACAGGAAGGCGGCGGGCTCGCCGGTGGGGTTGCGCTTTTGCACGGCGGTGTCGGCGGGCAGGGCGCGGTCGTCACCCACGGTGAGCATTTCGGTGTCGGCGAGGCCGGTCTCGTACTCGATCTCGCCCTCACTCACGTAGATGTACTCGGG